>JABFSC010000304.1 GCA_013140885.1 Deltaproteobacteria bacterium
ATGCCGCAAGAGCCGGAGTTCGAGATGGGTGGCGGCGGACTCTGTGGCACCGCGCACGACTACATTCGTTTTACCCGAATGATCCTGAACGGCGGCATGCTGGATGGCACGCGAGTCTTGAAGCCGGAAACCGTGCGCGTGATGTCACAAAATCAGATGGGGGACATTGATTGCACGGAGATGAAGACCGTTCTCCCAAGGAGTTCCCACGACGCCAATTTCTTCCCTGGCATGAAACAGAAATGGGGATTCAGTTTCTTGATTAACACCGAGCAGACGCCGCAAGGACGTTCGGCGGGAAGTCTGGCGTGGGCCGGGCTGGGGAACACCTATTACTGGATCGATCCGGTCAAACGCGTGACGGGAGTGCTCTTCACGCAGATTTTGCCGTTCTTCGATCCCAAGGCTATCGGGCTCTTTCGTGCGTTCGAGACGGCGGTGTATCAGTCGATCTAACCGACACCCAGGGAAGGAATGCCGTATGCGCTATAAAATTGTCCTGCACCAATCCGAAGAAGGTTACAGCGTGTCCTGCCCTGGACTGCCAGGGTGTTGGTCGCAAGGCGTAACGGAGGCCGATGCGATCGAGAATATCCAAGACGCTATTCGAGAATACCTTGCGACTGTCGACGATCTCCTGCGCGAAACACCGAATGCCGAGGTCCGGGAAGTAGAGATCCCTCTCTAACCATGCCAAAGCTGGCCGGAATACCTCATCAGCAAGCCGTGCGCGCATTGGAAAAGGTCGGCTTTCGCACCATTCGACAGGGAAAGCATATCATCATGTCGGATGGGGTGCGTATCCTGACCATTCCCCGGCATAATCCCGTCAATGCGATCACCATGGGAGGTATTGTGCGGGACGCTGGGTTGAGCATCGAACAGTTTCGCACCCTCCTGTAATCACTTATAGCGTGCGGTTCCTACACCTGCTTCACCAAATACTCAAACGCCGCCAGCGCGGCGGAGGCCCCTTCGCCAGCGGCGATGACAATCTGTTTATCGTGACCGTCCGTCGCGTCGCCAGCGGCGAAAAGTCCCCGGACGCCAGTCTGCCCATGCCGATCCACCTTGATCTCGCCGCGCTCGTTGGTCTCGACCAAATCCAAGAGAAAATCGGTGTTGGGATAGAGACCAACCTCGATAAACACCCCTTGCACGTCGAGACGACGCTCTTCTCCGGTCTGAAGATTCTTGAGCGAGAATCCTTCCACACGCTCCTTGCCATGAATGGCGAGTGGTTGGTGATGCGTGAGCACTTCGACCCGTTTGGCGGCCATCACTTTGTCTTGCAGGATTTCATCACCGCTCCACTCCCCACGCGAGACGAGGTAGACCCGCTTGGCGGTGCCATTCATCTCAATCGCCGCTTCCAGTCCCGAATTGCCGCCACCAACAATCGCGATTTCTAAGTTCTTGAACAGCGGGCCATCACAAGTGGAGCAGTACACCACTCCGCGGCCCGCCAGCTCCTTCTCGCCAGGGATATTGAGTTTGCGTTTCTGGGCACCGGTAGTGACGATCACGGACTTGGCGCGGATTTCACGGCCAGAGGCGGTGGCAATGACCTTCGTGCGACCCTCGACCTGCATGGTGATCACTTTCTCGCCGAGGAGTTTCTCGATGCCATACTGTTCGGCATGTTCGTAGAACTTTTGCACCAAGTCGGGACCGGTCACGAGTTGGAAACCCGGATAGTTGGCCACTTCGTAGGTCGTGCCGAGCTGACCGCCGAGGTCAAACGCGATGATGATGGTGGCGAGATTCTTCCGCACGGCATAAATCGCCGCCGACAGTCCCGCCGGCCCCGCGCCAATGATGGCGACATCGTACACTTTGGTTAAATCGACGGTGGCTGTTCGCCCCAAGCGCTGATCGAGTTCCCCGGTGGCATTGAGGTTCGCGAGATCGTCGTAGCCACCAATGGACACACCATCAAGAAAAATTTGCGGGACGGTCCGTCGGCCCGCGCGCGCGATCATCTGCTGCTGGAGGGTTTCGTCGGAAGTAACATCAATCTCTTGATAGGTCAGCCCTTTGGACTTGAGCAGGGCTTTCGCCTTGGCGCAGTATGGACACCAATCCTTGGAATACACTTCGAGCGTGGGCATGAGTGGACCTCCTAGAACTTCGATGTCGCACGATCACGGAAATTTCAAGTCCGGTATGGCATTTCATCCCGTCGTCGGATCCACCGCGACTATTTTCGGTGTGGCATACCGGACGAAATCCTTTGCGCTGAAAGTCACAAGATGAGTGACGCCCTGAACATTCATGCCTGCCACAAGGCGCGCATCATGCGCCTGAATGCCGGAATGGTCCGTACCCCTCGCCCGACGATTTCTCCGATTCACCGTTTCTTGGCTTCTCCGGTTCCTTCCCCACTGGCTTGCCACTCCGCCAATCGTCGGCGTGCCTCGCCCGGAGTAATCCCGGCGCGGGCGACCATCCAACACGCCATCGGAGCGGCAATGCGTTCTGACGCATGGGCCGCATCACCGGCAAGCGCTAAGAGATCACGCATCTCCTCAGGCGTCGGGGCATCAACTCCAAGCAGTGTCGCGAATCCAGTCAACCATTCTTTTGCGGTCATAAGGGGCTCCTTCCCGTGCCGTTGCATGTCGCATCATAAGCAGGTAGACCCGCAGGGTCATAGACCCGTCGAGTCCACAACTGTCATACGGAAGGCACCTTTTTCTCATGTCGAACACCACTAACCCGAAAAGCACTGAAGACGCCCCACCTGATTCATCATCGCCGTCCGCGTTCCAACTGCCCAGCTTTCGCCGGTACTGGATCGCGCGGCTCTGCGGCATTATCGCCACGCAGATGCAAGGCGTGGCGATTGGCTGGCAAGTCTACAACATGACGCAGCGCCCACTGGATTTGGGGTACGTGGGACTGGCGCAGTTCCTGCCCGCCTTGTGTCTCACGCTGGTCACTGGCCATGTGGCCGACCGCTATGATCGTCGGCGCGTGCTCGCGCTCTGCACGTTCGTCGAGGCCATGTGCGCCCTACTCTTCCTCAATCTCACACTCAGTGGCAATACCGACACCCGATGGATTTTCGCGCTGCTCCTGCTTTTTGGCATGGCGAAAGCCTTTGAGTTCCCAGCGGCGATTTCGCTGATGCCGAACCTGGTCCCGCCGCATCAGTTCGTCAACGCCGCGGCGTGGAACTCGTCCGCCTGGCAAGTCGCCACCATCGCTGGCCCGGCCATCGGTGGCGTGCTCTATGCTTTTGGGCCACTCGTCGTCTACGCCTGCTGCGGCCTGCTCTTTCTCGTCTCCTCGGTGCTGATGAATTTCGTTCGCTATGAACGAGTGGTCACGGAGCGCAAAGCCGCCACCTGGGCCTCGGTCGTGGCGGGAATCACGTTTATTCGACATCAACCGCTAGTCCTGGGTGCCATCTCACTCGACCTGTTCGCCGTACTGCTCGGTGGAGCCACGGCGCTGCTGCCAATCTACGCCCGCGATATTCTGCATGTTGGTCCGTGGGGACTGGGGCTGCTGCGGAGCGCCCCAGCCGTGGGCGCGTTGAGCATGGCGATCTGGCTGGCGCGTCACCCCATCACCAACCGCGCGGGCAGTCGGCTGCTCGGCGCGGTCGCGGTTTTTGGCGGCGCGACGATCGGCTTTGGTGTCTCACAGAGTGTCGCGCTTTCTCTGCTGATGTTGGTCACGCTGGGAGCCGCGGACATGGTGAGCGTGGTCGTGCGGCGGGTCTTGGTGCAGGTCGCGACTCCCGACGCGATGCGTGGGCGCGTCAGCGCCGTTGAGTCGGTCTTTATCGGGGCCTCGAATGAATTAGGCGAGTTTGAGTCGGGGATCACCGCGGCGTGGTTTGGCGTGGTGCCCGCCGTCGTGCTCGGTGGAGCGGGTACGATTGGCATCGTCGTTTTGTGGACGTATCTCTTTCCGCAATTACGGCGGGTCGATTCGTTGGACAGCGCCGCCTAATCCCGCGATACCCGAGCATGCTCATATTCAGAATGCTCCTCCGTCTTGCTTGACGCTCCGGCGGGTTCCAGGCCCCTCTCGATTCCCAAATTTTTTTTTCACGGCACTATATTTTTTTGCCTTTCCACCGATACGTAGAAATATCGGCGAGAGTAGCTGTTGTACCGTATGCCGTATTGGGGATTCTTCTTATGAACAATAACATTCCCGCGATTTCTCTTCGGACTTGGGGGGTGAGCGATGTTGGCCGGGTACGAAACAACAACGAAGACAGTTACCTGATGGTGGACCTCACCACTGGAACACTACTGACCCAAGAAGTCCCCACCCCTTCGCCAGGATTTCTGCTCATGGTCGCGGATGGCATGGGCGGTCATCAAGCCGGCGAAGTCGCGAGCCGCATGGCCGTCGAGGCCGTATCACAACACGTTTCCCTCTCTCTCTCAGGCTCCCGTTTTCCGAGCCGTCGGCGATTCGTGGAGATTCTGCGGGAAGCCATCATTGAGGCGAATACGGCCATTTATGATGTCAGCCATGCCGACGAGGCCCGTCAGGGGATGGGCACAACGCTCACCGCGGCTGGAGTCTATGATGGCGCGGCTTTCTTCGCGCAGGTGGGTGACAGTCGCGCCTACGTCCTTCGCACGAACACGGTCGCGCGCATGACGGAGGATCAAAATCTCGCGACCAAGCTAGCCGCCGCTGGCACGGAGCCGCTCGACCAATCAACGGTGGCTCCCTATCAAAATGTGTTGCTGCAAGCATTGGGCGCGGAACCACAAGTCACCGTGCCCGTCTCGTTCCTCGAATTACGACGCGGCGATTGGATTGTCGTGTGCAGCGATGGCTTGACAAATTTCGTGGGGGACGAAGAAATTCGCGACACGCTGTGGCAGGCCGAAAATCCGCAAGTGGCATGTCACACCCTCGTGGAAACCGCGAACGCCAGAGGGGGGCGGGACAACATCACGGTCATCGCCGCGTATTGCAATGGACCATCACTGTCCGCGCCACGGGAGAATGAGCCCCTCGACGCACAAGCCTTTGTTCACCCGTGGTGGTACCGATTCGTGCGGTTCTTGGGATATTAAAGCGAGCGCCTATTCTCTGCGCGTATCCGCTTTCCAGACAAAGCCCGGCGGCTTCGGGGGCTGCGCGCGGGATTCGACCTTAAGCCAGTCTCCCACTTGAGCCACCGCATACACGCGCGCCCCAGGTTGAAGCCACAAGGCTTCCTTGCTCGCCCAGGTTGGACTCTCCCGCACCGCTGTCTGCGTGGTAATCCGAAATCGGCGAGGGCCAGGAAAGGGCTGATTGTCCGGTGTCTCCCCCCTGTCCGATGGCGAACTTGCCGGTGGCGGTCCCTCTCCTGGAGGTAGTGGTTCTCCGGTTTCTCGTGTGGGGTCCAGAGAAGGGTCTTCCCCACTCAGCTCGTCACCCTCGGTTGCTGCGACGTCGGTTGGCGATTCTGATGCCGGAGGCACGGGAATCGTCGTCGCTGACGCTGGTGTTTCGGTCTCCACGGGAACAGGAGGCGTGGAAAGAGACGGGGACTGTGGTTGGGGTTCAATCGTGGTCTCCGTGGTGTTTTCCGGAATGCTGACAGGAGGAGCTAGGGCCGGATCGGGCGACGGGACCGCCGCAACCACCGTGGGGTTCTCCGGTATGGGAGACACTGGCGTCGTCGAACCTGCCCCCAACAACCACCAGAGACTCACCACTCCCGCTAACAACAGGCCACCAACAGGAGCCCACGCAGGATACCATTCCGCGGAAGGTTCTCGTGGTAATACGCGCGGCGGCTCCGCCGGTGGAATGAGGGCCTCGCGTTGCAAATGCTCGGTGACGGACGAAGCCGTCACAAGCGGTTGCGCCGGAGCTTGCACCTCAAGCGAAGATGAGGAGAGCGCGAGACACGCGTCAATATCCTTCAGCAACTCTTTCGCGTTTTGGTAACGGTTTTCCAGTTTGCGCGAGATCGCTCGTCGCACGAGAGCGGCGAATTCGGCGGGCACTGGCGTCGGAAAGACCGGCACATTCTCTTCCGCGGAGAGGACCTTTCCCACCAGCGTGCGTTCATCAATATCCGCGAAAAACGCGCGCCGCGTCACCATTTCATAGAGGACGAGGCCGAGAGAGTAGAGATCCGCGCGACCATCAATATCCCCATTCGGCAAGATTTGTTCCGGCGCGCAGTAGAGCAGTGTCCCCAACATGAGATCGACACTGGTTTGCACGCTCGCGCCTCGGACTTTCGCGATCCCAAAATCCGTGACCACGGCCCGTTGGGAATCGGTTTCCACCAGAATATTCTGTGGCTTAATATCGCGGTGCACGACCGCCGTGGCATGACTATGGGCATAATCAAGGGCCAGGGCGACTTGTCGAGTAATCTCCAACGCTTCGCGCACCGAGAGCGGGCCGCGATCGGCCAGGTACTCGCTGAGACTCCGCCCCTCGACATACTCCATGACGAAGTAGGGCGTACTCCCATCTTTATCAACATCCGAGACCCGCACGATATTAGGATGATTGAACCGCGCCATCACTCGGGCCTCTTGGTGAAAGCGAGTCACCACCTCCGTGTTGTCGCGAAATTCGGCGGGGAGCACCTTCAGCGCGAAAATAGTATCAAGCGCCAGGTGGCGGACCTTATACACCATGCCCGTTCCACCGCGCCCAGCGAGACCAAGGACTTGATATTTACCGGAAATCAGGGAGAGTTCTTCGTGGGTATCTCTGGTAGCCATGCCCGCATATCCTTTGTTCGTGACCGAAACGCCACCAGCGTTAATACTCCCGCTCTTTCTCAACAGGCTCCGTTTCAGAAGACGCGGGGGAGAGGAGCTCATCCTTCGTGTCAGCGGTGATCTCGCCAGTCACGGCCAAGTGATGATCTTTTTGGAAGCGCCGCAGTGCGTCCCTGGTCTTTTTTCCCAGCACGCCATCAAGCGGACCGGGGTCGTATCCTCGCTCTTGTAATACTCCCTGAATCTGACGGATAGCCGGGTCAGACGGTGGTGGAGTTGGCTTGGGGGAATACACCCGAGGAGAGGGCGCTCTTTCTTCAGGCCGCGGTTCTGGTACGGGCTCCCTTGTCCGCGCACGAGTCGATGAACAGGCGGCCACGACTAAGCTGAGCAACACCAGGCAGACACTTGCATATCTTTTCACACGTGGCATGGGAGTTTCGCACCCTCAGTTACGAGCGGAAGAAAAGAGCGACGCGAAGAACCGTTTGATACTGGCGAAGAGCCCTGTCTGTTGTTGTTCTTGCTTTCGGCGCGCGGCATCCAAGAGAGGGTAGCTTGCCCGCGAGGCAACCACCGTCATGCCGGATTGCCAATTCTTAGGAAGGGTCATCCCCGCAACCGCATCGGGTTGAGACTGTTCATTGCCGCCCTTCCCGGCAGTCTGGGCCGCAGGTTGCTCTTCGAGCAGTTCAATCCGTAGCCAACTCTTCCCGATGATGATTTCATCTCCACTGCTGAGGTCGCATACCTGAATACGATTGTTGATCTCGTTCAGAAACGTGCCGTTCGGCGTATAAAGATCAGAAAGGGTTACCTTATTGGAATCATTCCGCTGAATCGTACAGTGCCGTCGTGAAACCGACCCGTCGCGCAGGGCCACTTCACAATCTTCTCCGCGTCCAATCGAGATCGTTTCTTGTGTCCGCGTAAATACCCGTCCAGTGTCTGGACCCGCCACCACTGTCAGCTTCATCATAATTGCTCCCGCTCCGTCCGCTCTCGCGCAAGACGCCGAAAAAAGGCTCATCACGCTTCGCTCGCGTACCGTTTCACCCAGACTCACCTTACAGATGGGTGAGGGCGCAACCAAGAGAGCCATATTCACTCACCTCTTGTCACCTACGGACATTTTCGGAGATTCCGCGGATTCCTTTAGTCTCCCGCTCCGGTTTTTGTAGGAAAGGAGAAGGGACAGAGCAAAATCCGTCCCTACAGGGGTCCCACTCACGAGAAACCGAGATTGAGGGAATCAAGCGGGCCACGGGCGACAACCGGGAGACGCGTGGTGCCAGTACGGTCAAAGTGCGGATTGGAGCGCGCGAAGAAGGCGTGGTTCGGAAACACGTCATCTTCGCCTGCCCAGATACGGGCGTTCCGTGCAGTATCCGACCTGTATTGCGCACTCTCCTCACCATACGTTAGGACGCGAGAAACGTGGACATCGCTCGCACGAACTCTGCCGGGTTCTCGATCTCGGACCGATGGCCGACGTTCGCGATCTCGACCACTTTCGCCTGGGGCAGGGCTTTCTGGTAGGCGTCAATACAGCCGCGCGGGACCACGCGGTCTTTCGTCCCCCAGACTAACAGTGTCGGGACCTTCTTGGCGTTCACGAGTAAATAGGGAAGGCTGGGATTGTGCATATACGGTTCCCAGCCAATGCGAGCCGATTCCGAACGGGCATCCTCGAAAGCCTCGAACTGTTCCGGCGTCATCTCCCCACCGTAAATCTTGGAGAACTCCGGGGTGGCCTGATCGGCGACGGTCGCGCGCAGAAACGAACGCGCGGTCATGGGGAAGATGTCCATGATCTCGCCGCTGGTCGGTTTGATACCCATGGGCGCGACGAGCGCGAGATGTTTCACCATGCGCGGGTCAGCGGCCGCCATCTCGGCGGCGGTATAGCCACCAGCGGAAAAGCCCAACACATCGAGTGAGTCCAGGTTCATTGCGCGAACCATGATCGCATAGAAGCCGGCGAGATCGCGATAGTTGCGGATCCAGTCGAGCCGTGGAGTTTTGCCAAATCCGGGTTGTAGCGGAATAATGAGTTCGTGGGTTTTCGCGAGTTCGTCGTTCCACGTCATCCAGCCGGGGTAGCCCATCTCGTCATGCAGCACGAGCAATGGTCTTCCCGCTCCACCTCTCACGCAAACCAGTTGTGTACCAGCGATATCGGCCGTCGTTTCGGTCCAATTTGCCACGGCTACGCCCTCCTTCTCGTCAAAGTATGAGATTTTGTAGCCGCATACCTATCAGAAGAGCGGCGGGCTGTCTTGGGGTGCGGCGGGCGGCAGTGAACAAGTTGCGCGTTTCGGGTTCCAAGTTCCCTCTCTCCCAGCTGGGCAATGGCATTAAGTTAAGGAAGCCCCCACCACCTCGCGCTGGGGACTGAACTCCCTGTCTCCCCTCACGGCCTCGCTCTGCGAGGCCAAACATGCCGCGGAGCAGCATTTGAGAGTAGCCGGGGGTTTCACCCCCCGGTGTGTTGCGAGCAGCGCCTTTCGGCTTAACTTAATGCCATTGCCCGGCTGGGAGAGGGCTGGGGTGAGGGGGATCAAGTGATCTTGCCATACTAATGCACAACCGGAGGCATGGGTTCCGCCGCGTCTTGTCGCCCTTGGCGGAGTAGTTTTTCGCGGTACGTTTGCCCACGCTCATAGCCACGCCGGAAGGCTTCTTCTTGGTACACCGCGCGCTCTTGTTCATGTATGAAGGTAATCGCCTCTTCACACGAAAGTTCAGCCATGCGCGAGTCGAGCGCGGCATCAAACCCCCGCAGGTACTCGACTTCGGTGGCGGTCACGCCTTCGTGGAGCATGCCCAGCGCCGCGGCTTTATCATCTTGCAGGCGGTGCCACCAATGGCCACGCGCGTCTTCAACTCCTTCCACTCCCAGATCGGCGAATATCTGTTGCGCGGTCGCGATTTTCGCCCCGTCACCAGGAAACACCAGCAGGACATCGCCACCGTGTCTGACGGCATCCTCGTAGACGAGGAGGTCTTCATACGACAACGCGGGGTCAAACGTCTTCTGCACGGCATCGCCAGCGGCGGCGCCAACGCCAACTCCCGCTAGGCTCGCGAGCGCGATGGTTCCCATCGTCACGAACAAACTCCCTTCGGCCATCAGCCATATCGCCACGGCTCCAGCGAGCGCGCCACCCGCGAACCCGCTGATCGCGCCAACGATATGACCAGCCGTGATGCCGCAGGACCCATGCGGATGCGGCACCGGAAGCCGGCCCGCATGCAAGCCAGTGATCGAGTGTGGGGTGAGCAAGAGCAGATGATCGTCCGTGAAGCCAGCCATACGAAGCTGAGTCACCGCCGTCGCCGCGGTCGCCGATGAACGGAAAATTCCGATAAGCGTTCTCATCGTAGCCTCCAATCTGTAATCCGAAGGAATCCAAAAGCAGAACAGGCGGTCTGTCCGGACAAACCACCTGTTCTGGGCGCGGGCAGCGCCATGACTTTATCGTGAAGGGCCAGGCATCCCGCTGACCGATGGGAGGAACGGTGCTGCTCCCCAAGACCGCTCGCGATGAGAACTCTTCTCAGCCGAGGCTAGACCGGAAGCGCCACCCTAAACCCGTTGCGCTATGGCAACATGTGCTTTCCCAGCATTGAGGTTAGGCGCGGTCTATGCGGCGGTGGAGTGAGCGTGGAACTCACCTGATGGAGACAACATCATCCATCGGAGCGGGCCACGGGGGCCCGGAGGCGTAAGATCTTCCATACGACACCTCGTTGGGTTAAACCAGTTGCGCGAGACCCGCGCGGTGGTCTCGCCCCTTCAACACTCGCCTCTTCCGAGAGGCATAGTGCCGCTCTACACCCGTCGTCCCCACTTTGTCAAGTCAGGACATTATCTTCGGGGAAAAAAAGAAAAATCACCACTAGTCATACGACTCCCAGATACTCCGACCGGAGAGCGCCTACCTATTGACGTGGAGCCAACGCGGCGACAGCACGTTCGTCCGGCACCATTCCTCCCTCAGGATGGAGTGGCAGGATGCACACGTGCGACGCCCCAGCTTTGGTGTACGCGGCGATACGATCACGGATCGTCGTTTCACTGCCCCAGGCGATAAGCGCATCAACCAAGCGGTCACTCCCACCGTTGACGAAATCCTCATCACCAAAGGCGATTTCACGCAGCCTTTTGACGTAGTGGTCAACTGACAAATACACCTGCATATAGCGACGGGCCGCCGCTCGTGCTTTGGCGGCATCAGACTCTAAGATCACTCCAAGTTCCGCACAGAGCCACGGCTTTGGTCCTATCGCAGTACGTATCCGCGCAATCTGTTCTCTTGTTGTGAAATACGTATGCGTCCCGTGCGTTGCGGTCGCCGCCAGTTGCAGCATTTTCGGCATCATTCCAGCCAATACGATCGGCGGTTCGTGTTGCGGAGCAGGCGCGGCATACGGCGCAGCTCGCATTTTTTCCAAGTACGCGCGCATGAACGTGTACGGTTTGTCATACGGAATACCACGACGAGTATTGCCACGGCTGTTACTCACCCCAAGTCCGAGAAGAAAGCGGGCATCAAACAACTCCCCTAACGTCCGGGAAGCATTCATGGTGGCAATCGGCTCGTAGGCATACACCACCGCAATGCCCGTCGCGACCACAAGACGTTCAGTTTGACTGAGCAAATAAGAGGCAAAAGAAAAACTCTCGCGTCCGGTGGTTTCAGCAAACCACAGCGCACCATAGCCCCACCGTTCGACCTTACGGACAAACGCTCCAGTTTGCGCACCGGTCAGTCCGTCCAGGAAACAAAACACACCAAGTGCATTCAAGTCCATATCACCCCTCTCCCATTTTCCATCAAAATGAAAAATCCTGATTTCCCCACTGGTCGAAATGCGTCACTTCGGCAACAGGTCGGCGTGAGATTGAACCAAATTTGCCTTGTGGATAACCCATAGGAATGAGGACCACCACACCATACTCCTCTGGAATCGCGAACCGTTGATGCAACTCCTCCTCGAAAAACTGGTGCATGGTGGTCAGCGTCGCGCCAAGTCCGAGTCCACGACAGGCCAGTAGGATATTCTGCACGCAGGGATAAATGGATCCAAAGGACGGAGGCGCCTTCCCTTCGCGTTTGTCTTTCGGAACCACGGCTGGCCAGTCGCGACGGCCACACACGAGTAGGAGGACTGGCACTTCATGCAGATGTTCAGCGAGATGCACAGCCGCGCGCCTCATGCGTGCCTGTGGGGACCGATCTCCCGGTTTTGGCTGCACGAGGCCAAAGCGGTGGAGCATCGCTTGATGATAGTGCTCTTGGAGAAATCGCTTGCCGTCCGGCTCTTGGACCACAACAAATGCCCACGGTTGCGTGTTCTGTCCGCTAGGGGCTTTGGTGCCTGCTTCAAGCACTTGGCGAAGTACAGCACGTGGGATGGGGTCTGGCTTGAGTCGTCGCATCGACCGCAGCGTGTGGATCACTTCAAAGAGTCCAATCTCACTCATTGTTGTCTCCTTCATGCCCCTTTAGCCTTTCCCCCAACATGCTACACGATACATTCACATTGCGGGAGGCTCATGCAGGCAGTGTTCAGGCTGCAGGATCGAGGCTCTTCACAGACCAGTGTTCTCGTTGTGCTCATCGTGAAAAAGACGGCGCTCGCAGACCACGGAGATTTACAAATGGAGGAGACTCGCTGCTGCCCCCCAATCTTCTGCTACCAAGGCCCACCGCTCATGGTCGCACCACTCGCCTTGGACCTGGAGATAGCGCCGCGAAAATCCCTCCTGGACAAAACCACATCGTTTGACCAAGGCAAGGGACGCACGATTGCCAGGTTGGATATTGGCTTCGACCCGATGCAACAGCAGTTCTCGAAACGCATAGGTTAATATCAGCTCCATTCCTTCCCGCATCAACCCTTGCCCAGCAAACGGAGCAAACGCGTAGTAGCCCAGAAACGCATTCTGAAAGGCCCCACGAATAATGTTGTTGAGGTTGATGACACCCACGAGATCACCGGTCTGGCGGAGGCAAATGAGGCGGCCATCATTGTCCTCTCTGGCGAGGCGTTGCAGATACGCCGCGAATGCGACTGGCGAGTCCGGTGCCACAATCCAGGGGTGGTGAAGCGTGCGACTCGCCCGTACAGCCATGAGAAACGACTCACAGTCTTCAGCAGTCGGAAGACGAAGAGTCACATGTTGTGGTGTCACGACTTATCTCCTCCCATCTCTCTCACACGGTCCTTGTGGCAAGCTCCCGAATATCACTCCAGCCATACGCAACTTCCGTGAGTCGTGCTGATCCAATCGTGACCTCTTGCTCAGTCACATATTGTCCGCCCAACGCTTCGTAAAAGGCGCGGGACGGATTATCGGCCAACACCCAGACTAGCATTGACGACAGGCCATGCTGGAGCAAGCCGGTGACCACAGCCTGCGTTAATTGGCGGCCCAGTCCGTGGCGTTGATACGCCGCGAGCAGGTAGATCGCATAGAGTTCGCCGGCGTGGCGCGGATTGCCAGTCCGCTCCGGCCCACTGTGAGCAAAGCCAACAACTTCTTTTGCCGGAGTCTCTGCCACATACATGGTCGCTGCATCACCCAAGATGGAGATATGGTGTTCCCACACTCGCCCTTGTTGCTCATACGAAAGGTTTGCCAGATAGTCGGCAGGGACGATCCCAGCGTAGGTCGTACGCCAACTGTCCACCTTGACCCGGGCGATGGCAAGCGCGTCATCGGAGTGTGCTGCTCGGATTATCATGTGGGACTCTCTGGTAGGCAACGCACGACACAAGACGGGGCAGCGCTCGGCAGGCGAGATGCCGAGCACGGAGTCAAATCCCTGTCAGCCGCTAAAACTTCTCCTTAAACGGACGCACATCGAGTTCCTGTGTCCACGCACTGGGGTCTTGGTGGGCGAGATGCCAATAGGTTTCGGCAATCGCTGAGGGCTTGAGCATGTCTTCTTCCTTGAGCTGTGGGAACCGTTCGCGGATCACGGGCATGTCGATTGCCCCATCGACATTGATGTACGCCACATGGACGCCTTGGGGGCCAAGGTCACGCGCGAGCACTTGCGCAAGTCCGCGCAAGGCAAATTTTGCCGGGCCGAATGCCGCCGAAGAAGGAAACGGTTTGACGCCCGCCGTCGCTCCCGTCAAAAGAATGCTTCCCTTCCCTTTGGCGAGCATGTCTGGCACGACCTGTTGCGCGCATAAAAACGCCGCCATCATGCTTACGCGCCACGTATTCTCAAACGTGCTCGGTTTGGTTTCCATTAACCGCCCGACTGGGCGCATGGCAGCATTAAAGAGCAAGACATCTGGTGCACCCAGTTCACGGCGGACACGCTCGAATGCCGCACGAATCTGTTCCTCCTGAGAGACATCGGTCGAAACGCCCAAGGCACGGCCCCCAGCCGTTTCAATTTCCTTGACGAGAGTATTGAGATAGGATTCGCGCCGTGCGAGCACGGCAACGGTGTAACCAACCGCGAAGCGACGGGCTAACGCCGCACCAAGTCCTGGCCCAACGCCAACGACAACAGCAACAGGGTGTGAGGGTGATTGGCTCATACGTGGAATCCTCCTTCCTCGTTATCCATTCGCATAGATCATTGCACGATGATTCCTGTCAAATCGTAAGCGTTCAGTCGTCAGCCTTTCGCTTTCAGCAGAAACAAGCGGATACTTACGCTAATCTCTCTATCCCGTTTTTGTGGTTGGGTAAAATCTTCAGTGTTTTCTTGTCTGGCTGACAACTGAAAGCTGATCGCTAAACGCTCACCTCAGCTCTTCGCGAGCGTCCGTAAACACTGGACAATCGCTTCCGGTTCTAACCGATGCGTGTAGTCCGCATCGACGAACGCGAGCGCGATCGTGCCATCTTTCGCGACAACGAAGGTACCGGGCATTGGTAGCTCCCAGGACTCGGTTCCGTTATAGGCTGGCAGGTCAGCGCCAATGTTCTTGTAGATTGGCCGTAAAACTTCCGCCACGGGAAAGACAAGCCCAAACTGTCGAGCAACGGACTGCCCAACATCACTGAGCACCTCGAATTGGACTTCGTCTTTTTCCGCCGTCATAAGGGATTTGTCGGGAAGCTGCGGTGAGATCGCGATGACCGTGCCGCCGCATGATTGGATTTCCGTGAGTCGATTCTGGTATGCCCGCAACTGCAGGTTGCAGTAGGGTCACCAGCCGCCACGATAGAAGGTGAGCACCGCGGGTCCTTTGCGCAGGACCTCGGAGAATCGTACCTGTTCGCCACGCACGTTCGGCAAGCTGAAGTCGGGAGCCTTACTGCCTTCGTGCAATGCGCGCTCGGCGATGCCGGAACGCACTAAATCGGTCGTGGTTTGGGCGAAGGTGTCGAGGATCGGTTGAGGAATCTTCGGCAACATCTCTTCTTGGAACACCCGGATTTGTTTCTGGAGTTCGGTACTGAGGTTTCCACTCATGTCGTTCATCTCCTTTGTCGCTATACGTGAGGTCGCGGTCAGAGCTACCGCGCTACGCGTATTGAAGCAACTACCGTGGAGATTGCATGGGAGTCGAGACGCTCCAGCGGAGCGTCTCGACAAGGAATCCGACAAGGACAAGAGATGAACGGAAGGAGGACTTGGACGAAAAGGAATTAGTGGTGAGTCGCGGGCGGTGGCGTGTGGCGTTGCTGGCGTATGAGCGCTGGGCGCTTCATGCGAACCTACTGAGGCGGCATCTCCACTGGTATGCGCAGACCCGTGAGCGGGAGCCGGGGGCACGATATCTTTCGGCAGTGTCGCCCAGCCTTTTGGTCCGGGATTATGCCGGCGAGTTTCCGTGTCTTGCAAGGTAAACGCGAGCAAAATCGCCAACCAAATAAACCCAGCGGCGGCGAACAATTTCGTCAGCTTGCTCTCGTACTTCACGTGCATGAAGAACAACACCACCAACGTTGTCTTAATCCCAGCAATACCCAGTGCAATAATATTATTAAAGATACCGAAATCTTGAAACGCGACAGCGACGGTTATCGCAGTCAGAACCATCAACGCCCCGAAGATTTTATAGTACAGCGCAATCGGGGGATGATGGGCGTGTTCGTGGGTGTGTTCCATAGAGGTAATCCGTCTCGTCTTTCTAATGACGGCCAATGAGATACAGCAAGGGAAACAGGAAAATCCACACAATATCGACGAAGTGCCAGTAGAGGCCGAACATCTCAATCGGTGAGTAGTAGTCTTTCGAGAATCGACCACGGATAGCCATGATGATGAGTGGCGTAATAATCCCCGCGCCGATAATCATGTGTAGCGCGTGCATGCCGGTCATCACGAAATAGAAGCTGTAGAAGATTTGGCTGGGGTTCGCCAGCGGTCCACCATCCGGCCATTGGAAATTATATCCAGGAACAAGATGGTGGTCGAATTTTTCCTTGTATTCGATGACCTTCACACCAAGGAACACACAGCCAAGAAAAAGCGTCGCCAGCAGATAGCCTATCAACGGTCGCTGTTTACTATTCTGCGCGGCGTTGACCGCGAGTGCCATTGTCAGACTGCTCGCGATGAGGACAATGGTATTGAAGCCCCCAAGGGTGATGTCGAGATGATGGCTCCCCGCGATAAAAGCTTCAGGGTAATAGGCGCGGTAAACCGTATATCCAGTAAACAACCCACCAAAAAAGAGCACTTCCTGCACCAGGAAGGCCCACATTCCCATGGTAACGGCATCCTTTTGCTGCGCCCGATCATTGAACTGATGGGCAACAAAAGGATCGTGGTGAGCAGCGGCTGTCGATGCGTGTGCGTCAGACACCTTTGACCTCCCCTCTGACATCAAGTGTCGCGTATTCGTAGGCTTCTTCATGCACGATGGGCGTCTGATCGAAGTTGCCAGTCTTGGGGGGCGATTGGATCGTCCACTCCAAGCCTTTCGCTCGCCACGGATTCGGACCAGCCGCCTCTCCATACTTGAGCGACCAGAGTAAATAGATGAACGGGAGTAGGTACCCAACACCCAGCACCATCGCGCCACCAGAGGACATCACGTTGAAGATTTGGAACTCGTCAGGATAGGTGTGATAGCGTCGTGGCATTCCCAAGTATCCAACCAGGAACTGTGGGAAGAACGTCAAGTTGAAGCCGACGAACACCAGCATCGCGGACAGCTTCCCCATGAGTTCGGGATACCGGCGGCCACTGATCTTTGGCCACCAGAAGTGGAGCCCGCCAAGAAAAGCCATGATCTCACCGCCGACCATGATGTAGTGGAAATGCGCGACGACGAAGTAGGTGTCGTGCATGTGGACATCAAGTCCAACCGCCGCCAAGAAAAGGCCAGTCACCCCGCCAATCACAAACAGTCCCAAAAAGCCAACGACAAAGTACAGTGGGGATTCGTAGGTGATCGACCCCTTATACAACGTCGCTACCCAGTTGAAGGTTTTGATCGCCGACGGGACCGCGACCAAGAAGGTAATCAGCGAGAACACCATGCCGGCGTACACCGACTGACCACTGACATACATGTGATGGCCCCAGACGAAGAAGCCGATGATGGCGATCCCCAGGCTGGAGAAGGCGACGAACGAATAGCCGAAGACAGGCTTGCGGGCCACGAGGGCGACCATTTCACTCATCACACCCATGCCAGGCAGAATCATAATGTAGACGGCGGGATGCGAGTAGAACCAAAAGAGATGCTGGAATAGTACTGGGTCGCCACCCAAGTTTGGATTGAAAAATCCCAGGTTGAATCCACGTTCAAGCACCATCAGCAACAGCGTAATCGCGATCACCGGCGTCGCCAATACCTGAATCAGACTCGTGGCGTAGTGCGCCCAAATAAACAAGGGCAGCCGGAACCACGTCATCCCTGGGGCCCGCATCGTATGAATGGTGACGATGAAATTGAGGCCGGTGAGAATCGAGGAGAACCCAGCGGTAAACGCTCCCATACCCGCGAGGATCACATTACTATTCGAGTACACCGTGCTGTAGGGAGTATAAAACGTCCAGCCAGTATCGACGCCACCAAAGAGCGCCGCGGTCAGAGCCAACGTGCCTCCCGCCATGAAGATGTACCAGCTCGCGAGATTGAGGCGTGGGAACGCAACATCACGCGCGCCGATCATCAGCGGAATGAGAAAATTCCCCAAGATCGCGGGAATCGCCGGGATGAGCACGAAAAAGACCATCACCACGCCGTGCATGGTGAACATCTTGTTATAGGTCTCGGCCTCCATCAGGTCTCCGCCTGGCGTCATCAGCTCCAGGCGGATCGTCAGGGCGAACAGCGCCCCCATCAAGAAGAAGATGGAGACGGAGACCATGTAGAGGATACCGATCCTCTTGTGGTCAAGGGTTAGCAACCACGACTTGATGCTATACCCATCGTTAAGATAACTTTCCCGCGGCATTTCCCGCGCGGGCGCTTCGGTGTGTGTCGGAACCGCGACTGCGCTCATGATTCGGTCCTCGTTTTCCCTTTAGTCATGTCCTAGTGATGCTCGTCCGCTGCTGGAGCGGTGTGGTCTGTTGGCGCAGGCTGGTTTTCCGTGGCTGCGGCAGATGGGTCAGACGGAGCGGCGTGTTCATGTTGATCTGCGGGAGCGGAGTGTTCATCCACTGGCGGAACGATATGTTCCGTGGGTGGTGAAGGCTGACGCTCTTCAAGCGGTGCGGCTTGCGCCTCGGAGGTGCTAACCACAGGAGCCGTGGCCGCCGCGCCATGCGCTCCCGCTCCGGCTTTGCTCAAGGATTTAATGTAGGCGATCAGCTGCATGATCGATTCTTCGGTGATTTGCCCTTGGAAGGTCGGCATGTTCGGCTGATACCCGTTGACGATTTTCGCTTGCGGCGTCACGATCGACTCGCGCAGGTAGTTCTCATCGGCGGTCACGGTTGCGCCACCTTGTAGTGTCACTTGCGACCCAAACACACCAGCCAGCAGTGGCGCCATCAGACCGTTAGTCACATGACACGTGTTACAGCGTTGCTCCATGAACAGCCGCGCGCCAGCGACTTCAGGGGTTTCATTGGTGACCGCCGCCGTCGTGCTGCCGGTTTTGAGCCATTGCTCGTAGTGAGCCGGGTCCAGCACCACCACGCGACCAATCATGTGCGAGTGTTTGGTGCCGCAATACTCGGCGCAGAAGATATGGAACTCTCCGGTCTTCGTCGCCTTGAACCAGCTCGTCGTGTAGCGCCCGGGGACCGCGTCCATCTTGGTACGAAAGGCCGGGATGAAAAAGCTGTGCAACACATCTTCCGACGTGATCGTCAGTTTCACCGATTGCCCCAGCGGCACATGCAACTCATTGATTTCTCGTTTGCCGGTGGGATGTTGGATTTTCCACATCCACTGTTTCCCCACGACGTTGAAACTCAACGCGTCGGACGGAGTGCGGGAGAGGTCGTAGAAAACCACGATGCCCCACACGAACATCACCAGGACGATGCCAAGGGGGATCAGTGACCAAATAATTTCGAGGGGAAGATTCCCCTCGATCTGTTCGGGAATCTCGTCTTCGGAACGACGCTTGTACTTGACGATGAAAATCGCGGCGGCGGTGTAGACCGCCAGCGACGTCGCCACGGTTACGACGATGATGAAGATGTAAAGCAGATCAACTTCCAGGGCGACGGACGATGCCTGCTCGGGCCAAAAAGAAAATTTGCCTATCATGGTGTATTTCCAACCACCTTCTGCCGTCGATCGCGGCGCAACGACAGGATGATGAATCCGCCAATCCCCAGAACTGTCGCGGCCCCAGCCAGGCGCAGAGAACGGGTAATCAGCACCCCATACTTTCCGGTCACGGGATCGTAGTGATAACAGAGCAGCAACAGTTGATCGACCGGAGAGCCAATCTTGCCACCAGCGGCCTCGATGAGACCAAAGCGCACATCGCGCGGAGCATACTCAACACCGTAGAAGTAGCGCGAAATTCGCCCATCTGGAGTCAGAACCATGATCCCACTGGCATGCGCGTACTCTTTACGTTCCGTGTCATAGCGGTAACGAAAACCCACCGCCTGCGTCAATCGCTGAATCGTGGCTTCATCACCCGTCAAGAAATGCCATCCCGCCTCGGCCCCCGCGCGACTATAACTCTGCAAGGAGGTTTGTTTCTTCATCGCGGCTAGCCGTGGCGTGTCGGTGGGATTGAAGCTCACCGTGAGCACCGTGAACTCATTCCCTGCGGAAAAGGACAGCGTTCGCAACGTGCGAATCAGCCCATTGATGACCAGGGTGCACAACATCGGACAGTCGTAGTAAGCCAGCGAGAGGATGACTGGCTTCTTACCAAAGTAGTCACCCAACTGGACCTTTTTTCCACTCTCATCGGAGAAAGTGAGATCAAGCGGGAGTTGCGAGTCCAAACGCTGATCCAATCCAACATCGGGGAAGGGATTATACGAGGCCGGATCCTTATATGGCGCCGCTGCGTTGTAGGCCGCTAATTGGGCCGACACCGGAGCAATAAGCACGACGAGGAGAAGCACACTCACGCTCCCACCGCGTACGATCCACGCCACGATGCGGCTCGCGAACCGTCTCACGGACGGCTCGCCTCTCCGCGGCTCATGTTGTCGTCGTTGCGTCATCGACTTTACTCAGCCTTGGCTTGGTCACGAGTCGGGAGGCCCCGTTTCGCCAGGAGCGCCATCGCTTCTTCCACGGGAATGGCGACCACTCCATTTTTCTCGTCAACCCAACGATAACTGGTGAGCGCCGCCTGTTCTTTCGCGCGCAACTCAATCAGGTCTTGTCCAGAAGATACCTGGAGCATTGGCGTGGGTGGCATCGGCGACTGAGAGAGAGAAGACACCGGAGCCTCGGACCGCGCCCAGTTGATGTCGAACGTATGTTGAATGATCTTGACCGTCACGAAGGTCGCGATCGATACCAGAATCATCACCACCGCGAAAATCACCACCGGCGTTAGTTGGATGACATTCTCTTCATGCTGGACTTCAGGGTGATGTTCACCATGTCCGTGGGTCACGTGCTCGCTCATGGTTATGCTCCCTGTACCTGTTTCATGGTTACCGCCTCGGCGCTCTCATACGAATTATCAGGCAGTGGCAACAGCGACCGCTCTTGCAGTTGCCAGAGGAAGACAAACAACCAGACTCCGCCAATCCCAATCAACGGAACCAGATAGAGCCAATGAAAATGCGACTCTTCCTTGAACGACGGCACGATCTGCCAATAGAGATCGGCATAGCGTACGATCAGCATCCAGCCCGCGACCCAAATCAGCTTATTCTTATGCCGTTTGACGTGCCGCGAGAGAAGAACAAAGAAAGGAACAAAGAAATGGAAGCCCATGAGGAACAACGCCAAGATGAGCCATCCATGACCAGTACGCTGGAGGTACCACGGAATCTCTTCCGGCAGGTTCGCCGACCAGATAATGAGGAACTGTGAAAATGACCCGTAGGCCCACAACACCACGAAGCCGTGCATTAACTTACCGAGATCGTGAAAATGTTTGTCGGTCACTGATTGCGAGAACGGTTCGTACTTGGTCGTCCATGCCGTGAAGACGATCATAAACGCCAGGGTGGCGAGTCCCTGGCCGACCAAGAACAGCACACCGTAAATCGTCGAGTACCAATGCGGTTCGAGGGACATCACCCAGTCAAACGAAGCGCAGGTCGTGGCCAGGAAAAACAGCACGGCTCCTGGTCCGCTCCAGTTCTCCATGCGTTTGACGATGCTCAGGTCTGGGGTTTTCTCGAACTCGCGTGACCCCTTGGAAAGGACGTAAGACCAGATAAACCAGAAAGCGAACAGAATCGCCGCGCGAATGCCGAAGGCCGTACCATTCAGATAGAACGCCTTCTGCGTCAGGATTTTATCACCCGCGACATGCTTCGGATCCGCCCATTCATAAAGGCCGTGATGACCTTCAACCTGATCAAGGTTGAAAGCGGCGAACAGAATCGGAATGAACAGCAACAACATCAGGGGGAGCGTCCTCATCCCCGCTTCAAGAGCACGACGAGTGGCGTGGCCCCAGTCCCCACCCGTTAGGTGGTGCATCATCACGAAGCCCAGACACCCCAAGGTCAAGTTCATCCAGAACAGGTAGCCCAGGAGATAGCCCCGGAAAAAATGCGTCGTGTCGGCCATCGCCCCAATCCCGCTCAACACAAGGGCCGCGGTTCCGACGAGGAGAGCAAGTTTTTGTTTGCTCGCGAGTTGCGAGCGTAGCGCGTCGAGGTTCATTGGTGGGCTCCGGCAAGCTCTTGGCGTTTCTCTTGCGGCACGTCGTCGATCTTGGCGTTTTGACTCAACTGGAGTGCGCGAATGTACGCGATGATCGCCCAGCGGTCTTGCGCCGGAATACGGTCCGAGTAGTCGAACATGGCGCCAAAACCATTGGAGATCACGTTAAAGAAGTACCCAGGAGGAGATTCACGTAACCGATCAATATGGTACGAGGGCGGTTTTTTCATGCCCCGTTGCACGATGGCCCCCTCGCCATCACCGAGTTGCCCGTGGCAGGGAGAGCAGAAGATGTTGAACCGCTCCCGCCCACGATGAATCACTTGCTCGGTGACCGGGAAAGGAAAAGTCGTGACGAATTCGTTGTTCACGCGTCCGGTGAACAAGTGGTCGTCCTCTTGGAGAGTCCCACGTGCGACCGTGCCCGTCACCAACGGGCGAGCGGAACGCCCATCCGCGAAAAACGAGTTCGCGCGGAGCGGCTTAAATCTGGGTTGGTCGTGCATGTCTTGACGGCATCCCGCCACCAGCACGAGCCCTCCGAACAGGAGCCCTTGGAGTAATATACGATTCATAGCGCGCGATAACATGAGGTGCCTATGGTTCAACTTCCGAGACAGCGTGCGGGTGGCACTGTTCGAGAAATTGCTTGGTCTTTTCACGGTCGAACTTGGGGTCTTCGGACTCGATACACAAAAAGAAACGGTCATTCGACGCGAGATCGAATCGGGGTGCGTTAAACACCGGGTGATACGGCATCGGCAACCCATTCAGCGCCAACATCCCCACGACCGCCGCGAGCGCGGCCGAGAGAATCATCAACTCGTAGGTCACCGGAATGAAGGCGGGCCAACTGTGATACGGCTTGCCACCAACCATGACCGGGTAGTCAATGACCGAAATGAAGTATTGCAGCCCATACCCCAGGGCGATTCCAGTCAGCCCACCGATAAGCACGATGAGCGAGAGACGCGAGGGCTTGAACCCAAGGGCTTCGTCCAGCCCCTCGACCGGAAACGGGGTGTACGCATCCATCTTCCGATACCCAGCGTCATGCGCCTTATGCGCCGCTTCCATGAGGGTATCGGGCGAATCGAACTCAGCCATCAGACCGTAGATGCTAGGGTCGTGCGCGACAGTCGAAGTGCTCATGCCGCCTCCTCGTGATGCCGATGCTTTTCTTCGTGCTTCTTCTCGAAGAGCAGATGACGAATTTCCGAGATGGAAATCGCTGGGATCCCGCGAACGAACAGCAACATCATGAACAGGAAGAATCCTAACGTGCCAATAAACAAACCAACGTCCCAGATCGTCGGATAGTACATGCCCCACGACCCTGGCACGTAATCACGATGCAAGCTCACCACCACGATCACGAACCGCTCCAACCACATACCAATGTTGATCGACATGGAAATGAAGAACAACATGCCAATGCTGCTCCGCCAGCGACGAAACCAGAGTAGTTGCGGAATCGCGATATTCGTAATCACCAACATCCAGTAGGCCCAGCCATAAGGGCCGAACATCCGGTTGGTCATCATGTAATCTTCGTAGGGGTTCGCGGCGTAGACGAGAGAAGTGAACGCCTCGATTCCGTAACCGTAGGCGACGAATAATCCCGTCGCGAGCATCACCTTGGCCATGTTGTCGATGTGGCGCATGGTGATGAAGTCTTTGAGACCGAACATCGCGCGCATCGGAATGCCTAAGGTGAGCACCATCGCGAAGCCCGCGTACACGGCACCCGCCACGAAGTACGGCGGGAAGATCGTCGTGTGCCAACCTGGAATCACGGACACCGCGAAGTCGAAACTCACGATGGAGTGCACCGAGACCACCAGTGGAGTGGAAAGACCAGCGAGCAGCAAATAGGCGACTTCATACCGCTGCCAATGCAGAGCCGAACCACGCCAGCCCATCGCCGCCATGCCGTAGATCACCTGCCCAACTCGGCCTTTGGCGCGATCACGCATTGTCGCGAAATCAGGAATCAAGCCGACATACCAAAACAGCAAGGACACAGTCAGATAGGTACTGACCGCGAACACGTCCCAAATCAGCGGGCTGCGGAACTGGGGCCACACACCCATCGTACTCGGATAAGGAAAGAGCCAGTACGCGGCCAGCCACGGACGCCCGGTGTGCAGCAAGGGAAACATACCGGCGCACAGGACGGCGAAGAGCGTCATTGCTTCAGCAAAGCGGTTAATCGATGTGCGCCATTGCTGATTCAGTAGATGAAGGACCGCGGAGATCAGGGTTCCGGCGTGACCAATACCGATCCACCAGACAAAGTTGATGATCGCGAATCCCCAGCCGATGGGAATGTTGATTCCCCAGATTCCCGTACCGACCACCAGCAGGGTGATCGCGGAAATCGTCAGACTGCCTAATAAGACCAGGGCGAAGGCGATGCCGACGAACCATCCCGTTGGGACATCACCAGACAGGACCACGCCACTGATTTTTTCAGTGATGGACCGATACGTATGTCCTGGCGCGATCAGCGGCGTGACTGTGCCCACGCTCGCTGCCGGCTCGGGGGAAAGAGGGCGTGCCACACTAGCCATTCTCAATCTCCGGGTTGGGGTTCCTGAGCCGAGCCAAATACGTCGTCCGTGGTCGCGTGTTCAGGTCGGTGAGAAGTCCGTAATTCAAGTGCGAGGCTTTGAGTTTCGCCACCTCGCTCTCTTTATCATTGATATTACCAAACGAGATCGCTTGCGCGGGACAGGCGGCCTGACAGGCGGTGACCACCTCACCGTCGTGAATCTTGCGGTCTTCCTTCTCCGAAGTGATGCGCGCGGCGTTGATACGTTGCACGCAGTAGGTGCATTTTTCCATCACACCGCGACTCCGCACCGACACATTGGGGTTGCGTTGCATCTTCAACGTTTCCGTCTCCCAGTCCTGGTAGAGCAGGAAGTTGAAACGTCGCACTTTGTACGGGCAGTTGTTGGAGCAATAGCGGGTGCCGACACAGCGGTTGTACACCATGTCGTTGAGCCCTTCCTTGCTATGCACGGTCGCGCCGACTGGACACACTGGCTCGCATGGCGCGTTTTCACACTGCATGCAGGTCACGGGTTGATGATACATGCCTGGATTATCAAGGTCGTCGCTGTAATACCGGTCAATGCGAATCCAGTGCATCTCCCGATTCTTGGCGACCTGCTCCTTGCCAACGACCGGAATGTTGTTTTCCGACTGACAGGCCATGGTGCAGGCGTTACAGCCGATACATGCGCTGAGATCAATCGTCATTCCCCACGCGTTGTCTTTATATTCGACCGGGGGATAGAGGGTCATGTCGGGAGCGGGATCATGCCCCATTGCATGAATAAAATTCGAATCTTTTTGGTACTGACCAATCGTCCCAACGCGGAGAAGGTTACGCCCCTCCATATTGTAGTGCGCTTGAGTACAGGAGAGATTGAACCGCTCGCCAGTCTTGCGGATTGTCACCCCAGAGCCCGCCCACGGCGCATCAGTGGTCTGCAAGGCGTAGGCATTGAAGCCCGCGCCACTACCAACACGGCCAGCGCGGGTGCGACCATAACCGAGATGCAGGGTGATGGCGTTATCGGGATGACCTGGAACCGTCCAGATTGGCACGCGCAGGGTCCGTTTTTGATACGTCAACTCGACGAGATCTTGATCGTGCAAGTCCAACCGCTGGGCCAGAGCTGGACCGACAAGCGCGGCGTTGTCCCAAGTGAGTTTCGTCAACGGCTTCGGTAACTCTTGCAGCCAACCGTTATTGCTGAAGCGACCGTCACCGACCGTGGGATCGGGGCGGAAAATCAGTTCAATCGCGGTTGCTTTGCTCTCCGTCGCCGCTGGCCAGTTGATGCTCGCGAGGGTCACGTTTTTCGCTGGGAACGCGGTGCCTTCAATGATGCCATCGTGCAGCGCGCGTCGCCATGCACGGTCAAAATTGTCGCCCGCGAGCTTGCCTTCCCATTGCTTGCGCACCAAGTCATAGCCGGAGGCCGCGGTTTGCCCAAGCAGCGCGGCGACCACCTCATGGTGTGACTTACTGCCAAAAAGCGGCGCGATCAGTGGTTGAATGACCGACACCGTGCCATCGTACGCACGAGCATCACTCCACGCCTCTAGCGTATGGGCTTCGGGAATATGCCAATGGCAGTGCTCCGTCGTTTCATCGGCATGCGAACTGCAATGGACGCGCACCGCGACCTTGCTCATCAGTTCAGCGAACCGGATGTCGGCGGGCGCGTTGTAGACGGGATTCCCACCGAGAATCACCAGCAGTTCCACTTTGCCATCCGTCATGTCTTGCGCGAGTTCACGCAAGGAGTCGCTTTGCACCGTCGGGTTCACATTGATCGGATCGGTATAGATGACCGTTTGCCCAACGTTGCCCAACTCGGCATTGATCGCATGCGCGAGGGCATGCACGACCGCGTGTTGGTAGTCACCGGCGATGACAACGCTCGAACCCAGGTGCTGTCGGAGGTCACGACCAATGGCCGCGATCTGTTTGGCGTAGGTTTCGTTGCCGCTCCACTGTCCAACCTCGACCCCACTGACCCCAATTTCCTTGGCCACGGCACGAGCGAAAAGTTCGACTTCATGCGCGCGCAAGGCAATACGATGATCGGCCATCGCGCCAGTGAGAGACGGGGAACTTTCCACCGTATACAGGCGGTTCAGGCTGCTGCCGCCATGTCCCTCGCCGTGATGACTATCATGGCCTTTATCGTGGCCTTTACCGTGACCGCCGCCATGACCTTCTTGGTGATGAACTTTTCGTTTCGCGGAAAAATCGCGAGTGTAGCGCGCGCTCCCAGGCATGGAGAACAAGAAGTCCGCGTCAAGCGAGAGCACGACATCCGCTTTCGCGAGACGATAGTGCGTATCGACATCCTCACCGAACGCCAGCCGCGCCCCTTGGCGTACCGCATCACGTCCCAGCGGCTCGTATTGATGCCAGCGGGCTTGCGGGAACAGTTGCGCCAACGCTTCCATTTGGCTCGCGAACGTCGGAGAGGTCGTCGTTTCGGTGAGAATGCGCAGCCCCGCCCCTTGCTTCAGCAGTTGTTCGTCGAGCGCGGGCTTGATCGCCGTGGTGAACCCATCCCAGGTACTAATGCGTCCGGCATTGGAGACAATCTGCGCGCGGTCAGGGTCATACAGATTGAGAATCGCGGCTTGCGTCAGCGCATCGGTACTGCCCAAACTCGCGGGATGCAGAGGATTCCCTTCGATCTTGGTTGGTCGGCCCGTATGACTTTCGACCAGCACGCCAGTGGCGACGCCGTTGAACAGCACCGCGGTCGCGTAGTATTGCGCTTGGCCCGGCAACAACGCTTCTGGCGGTTTGGTGTAAGGGACGATCAACTCAGTGGGCTGTTTGGTACAGGCGCTAAGTCCACCGAGCGCCAGGGAAGCGCCCATCAGTTGCAAGAAGCGGCGACGGCTCACGGAATCGACCCAGACCGCCGCGTGTTTGGGAAATTCCTGCTTGAGCATCTCGTGAAACTCTTCGGTCTCGGCGAGTTCTTCAAGACTACGCCAGTACCGAGGGCCACGGTGTTCCGCGAGGCGTGTACGGATTGCAGCAATATCAATTGGCGTCATAGAAGCCTGTGGTATCGTCATCGGTGACAAATCGAGCAGTTAAGCATTTTGGCTTTATCGACGTGATGTTCCCTCAGAAGAGTCTCTCCGAGAGCAAGCTGATCTCCCTCGGGCTTCCACCCCATCTGAAAGACGGCATCGCGTGGGCGCAGATGCTGTTCGGGTTGCTTATGGCACGCGATGCACCACTGCATGTCGAGCGAGTTCGCCTTCATCATCAGCGGCATCTGATCGACGCGCCCGTGGCAGCTCTCGCACCCCACGCCTTTGCGGACGTGAATGCTGTGATTGAAGTAGACGAAGTCCGGCAGGTCATGCACGCGAATCCATTCAATGGCCTTATCGGTGCGGTAGCTCGCGCGGATCGGTTCGAGGATCGGAGCTTCGGTCCAGATTTGCGAGTGACACGTCATGCACGTCTTGACGGGTGGGATGCCCGCGAACGCCACATCCTCGACGGAGGTGTGACAGTAGCGGCAGTCGAGGCCCAGACCGTTGACGTGATGCTTGTGGCTAAAAGGAACAGGTTGTTCCCTTGGGATGCCCACCATATTCACATACGGTGAACGGGCGAGTCCCAGGACCAGTGCCAATCCGCCTCCCGCCAGTACTGCCCCAATGACAATACTCGCTTTGGAGAGGATGTTCATCTTGGAAGGAAAGATTTGCGCCATCGAAGTATCTTCTCTCGCTCCCCGCACTAAAGAGTTTCCGGCTCAGCGGCTCTTCTATAGCTAACTGATCTCGCGACCGCTTCCCCCTCTTGGTCCTCGGCCGCGCCTCAGTCATGAACCGTTCGCCACTCACCCAAGCGCGTTTTTCGCGCGACGTTTTTGCCTGACTCGTTCTTTTCACACAAAATCAAGAACTTATGTGCCCGCTCACCCTTTCGCTTCTGAATGCCCGCGTCGCCTATGATTAGCGTGACTAACAATTATTCCAGAAGAAAAGTCATATCGCTTTGTGTGATGCCCCCGCTTGAGGCAGCGGAAATATAAAGAACCGGAAAAATTATGCAATGGCCCCCGTGGGGAGAATGAATCGAGGAACCGGAGGGGGGGGAAACGGGAAAGGAAACCACGAAAGTCTCATTCACGCCGTTGGCTGCCGTTTGACGGCGACTTGCTGCTCAATCCACGCATAAGTCCGCGCTAGCCCGTCTTCCAGGGAAATCATGGGCTCCCAGCCCAACACCTGACGGAGCCGCGAGTTATCCGAGTTACGCCCCCGCACGCCTTGCGGGCCAGCGATATGCGTCTTGGTAATCCGCGCCCCGGCGATCTTCGCGACCATGTCCGCCAGTTGATTGATCGTCACCATCCGATCCTGACCGAGATTCAGCGGCTGCGCATAATCGGACGCCATCAATCTCATCAGGCCGGTCACGCAGTCGTCAATGTAACAAAATGAGCGGGTCTGCTCCCCATCTCCCCAGATTTCAATCTCCGTCTTGCCGGTCAATTTCGCCAGCGCGACCTTGCGACACATCGCGGCCGGCGCTTTTTCGCGTCCGCCTTCCCACGTGCCCAAGGGACCAAAGATGTTGTGAAACCGCACGATGCGCGTCTCCATGCCGTAATCCTCGCGATAATGGAGACAGAGCCGCTCGGTGATGAGTTTTTCCCAGCCATAGGCGTCTTGCGGCTGGGCGGGGTACGCATCGTCTTCCTTGAGCGGCACCACATCGGTCATGGTCTGCAAGAATTCGGGATAGACACAGGCCGACGAGGTATAGAGATAGCGCCCGACCCCGTTCTCGCGCGCGGCGTCCAACGTGTGGAGATTGATGAGCGCGTTATTGTGGAGAATCTGGGCATGATGCGCGGAGATAAAACCCATGCCGCCCATGTCGGCGGCGAGCGCGTACACTTCCTCAACCCCGCGCGTGGCGTGCAAGCAATTTTCCCAGCGCCGCAAATCGAGCAACAGAAACTCATCGGCGGCGGTCGCGCAAAACTCCGGCGCTTTGACATCCACGCCACGCACCCAATGCCCCTGCTGTTTCAGCTCCGTCACTAAATGATGGCCAATGAAGCCTCCGGCTCCGGTGACAACAATTTTTTTCATGGTGATCCTTCAATACATTCACGACGCCAAGGAAAACGTGCGGTCCTCATCGGTGTCCATGGGGAGCCGCGCGCTGACTTTCGGGGCGGGTCTCCTCACCAGTTGGTGCAGATACGAAGTGCCGCTGGTGAAGACAAACCGCACCAAGAAATTGCGCACCTGCGGACTCCGGGCCAGAGCCAGAATCAGCCCGCCATGCGAGTTAAACGCGGCCTGCTCACGAATCAGACGATCCACCGCCGGCGCGGTCGCCAATTGGAACGCCTCATCAATCTGACTATCCGTCAACCGTTCCGCGTAGCGTCGGAACCAACGGCCCAACCGCAACTCATTGCCACACCGCGCTTTCCACTCCCGCTCATAGCTCGCGAGCAATTCCTCGGAATAGTCCTCGCGCACCAGCGCCTGCTGGGCGGTAGCGACGGCAAGCTCGGCACTGAGCAAACTATAAAAAATCCCGCCACCCGTAGTGGGTTTGGTTAAACCCGCCGCATCCCCCACCACAAGTGTCCGTGTGGCGAAAGTCCGCGCGAGTGGGACTAAAGGAATGGGACGCCGGCGTAACCGCACCATCTGGCTCGCCCCCATGCGTGCGGCCACGGGCGCACTGCGCACGAATCGCGCGAAGGCATGTTCCGCTTCCTTCGTCGCCATCAAGCCAATGCGAGCCTTGCGCTGCCCAGTATTGTCGCGGAACGGCACGACCCAGGCGAAGGCACCAGGGGCGACCGTGGTGCCAAAGTAGAGTTCAATCTCCGTGCTCCACGGGAAGTCCGCTTCCGCTTGCGCCGTCTGAATGAATTGTGTGGGAAGAGGAAGCCCTAGTGAGCGATGCAGGTGATAGGCCGCGCCGGTGGCGAGGATCACGAGTTTGCCGCTGACCTCGCCTTGTGTGGTGGATAAGACCACGCTCGCGGGAGTTCGTTGCACCTGGGTCACGCGCGCGTCCAACAAAATCCGGGCGCCAGAAGCACGCGCTTGATCCGCGAGGCTGCGATCAAACCCCCGTCGATCGATCAGCACGGCTTCTGGCGCATCGGTCTGATAGGAAAGGGCATATCCAGCCGGCGAATGAAATCGCGTCGCGCGCTGGTCGGCGAGAATGGCGGTCGTGGGGAGCGCAAACCGCGAAAATGCTTCCGTGGCCAGGATCCCCGTACAATGCACCGGTTCACCGATAGCCGAGTGTTCCTCACAAACCGCGACCGCCCAACCACGTCGCGCCAGACAAGTCGCCGCATGTAATCCCGCGGGACCGCCACCAACAATAAGAACATCATGCACTCTCAGATTTCTCCTTCCCCAACCACTACCACTTCTTTCCTCGCCGCTCCCATCCCCCACGAAAGGTGATCCAGAATGACAAAAAAATCAGACGCAGGTCCAGACCAAAGCCACGACGCGCGATATACCGCGTGTCGTAGCGAAATTTCCGACGCGGCGGAATGTCGCGATCCGCATATATCTGCGCGATCCCCGTCAACCCTGGCACGACTTGGTGCCGCCGCTGGTAGCCGACGACATCCGCCAACACCACCACCTGACCATCGCCACGGGTGAGAATCTCTCCCACGCGCAGAGCGCGGGGACCAACAAAACTCATATCTCCCCGAAAGATGTTCCACAGTTGCGGCAATTCATCCATCGCCGTGGCCCGCAACCATTTCCCGATGCGCGTCACACGGGGATCTTCGAGTGTCGCCTGGCGAGGGCCAAACCGCTGGTCCGCGTTGGGCATCATAGTGCGAAACTTGAACACTGCAAACGTCCGCCCACCTTGTCCCACTCGTTGGTCGTAAAAGAAGATCGATCCACCATCCTCAAACTTAATCGCGGCGGCGGCGAGGGCCCACACCGGCAGGGACACGATCAATCCCATCCCCGACAGCGCGACATCGAAGGCGCGTTTGCTCCAGGGGGTGGGAAGAAGCGGATAGGCTTCGGCGATCGGGTCAAGACAACCTCTAGTCATGCTGTTTCACCGCGCCCCAACAAGCTGTTGAAAAAGGGCGAAGTATTTTTCGACTTGCGGCTTGCGGTCGAATTGCAATCCCGCGAGGCGCGCGTTTTGCCCCAGCCGCGCCGTCAGAGGCCGGTCGCGATACAAGGTCAGAATTTTCTCGGCGAGATCAGCGGGATCGCCAAGGGTCGCGAGCACTCCGCAGTCATACTGCCGTGTAATGTCGGTGATCTCGCAGTCGTCCTCCACCGCAGCCACGTAGGGTCGGCCCGCCGCGAGAATGCCATAGAGCTTGCTCGGCACGATGATGCCCGACAACCCTTTTTTCAGGGAGACGATAAACACATCAGCGGACGCGAACGATTCCGTCAGCCGCTCCTTGGGAGCATACGGCAGAAAGCGGACGTTCCCTAATCCCAACGACCGCGTCTGTTCTTCGAGCGCGGCTTTTTTCACCCCCTCGCCCACGAAGAC
>JABFSC010000637.1 GCA_013140885.1 Deltaproteobacteria bacterium
CATACACCCCGATACACACCCCCAACACTCCCACCAATTGGAGCGGCGCGAAGGTCTCTCCGAAAAAAAGCCAGCTGTACGAGACGCCGAAGACTGGCGCGAGGAATGTCAGCGCCGTGACGCGCGTGGCGGAATTGCGTTGCAGCAACCACGCGAACGCGACAAACCCGAACGCGGCGGAAATCAGTCCCAAATAGAGAATCGAGAAAATCGCACGACTGGTGAACAGAAACGAGCGATCCGCCTCCAGCCACCAGGACGTGAGCCCCAACAACGGCCAGGAAATCCATGACTGCCAACAAATCAACGCGACTGGATGAATGCGACCGGCGGTGCGCTTGGTGGCGATCCCGGAAAACGCGCTGCCCAGCGCGCCGCTTAACACGAAGAGATCACCAGCCAATGTTGAGGCCGCTTGTCCGCCGAGCTTGCTGAAGAACAACGCCACGATGCCGGTCAGCGCGAGGCCGAGCCCACAGAGCTTGCGCGTGGTGAGCCGATCCCCTGGCAAAAAGTAGGGTGCGAGTAACGCGAGAAAGATCGGCTGGGTATAGAAGAACACCGTCGCCCGTCCCGCCGTCGTCCACGACGTGCCCACGTATGCGGTGATGTTGATGTAGAAGAACAGCGCGATGGTCACCGCGAGTGTGGCGAGGTCCGCCGGTCGACAGCGCATGGGCACGCGATGGTAGCGCGCCCACGCCAGCAACACGACACTCGTCAGCGCGAAACGCACCGCCCCCGACCCCAACGGCGGCATGTCGAGCGTGCTGATCTTGATCCCCACGAACGCGCCGCCCCAAATCGCGCAGAGCAGGATGGTCAAGGCGGTCGCGAAGAAATCGAGTGGTTGATCGTGAGCGGGCGTTACGGGTTTTTCCATTTACAGATTATCCAACGGCACCACTGGACGACGGATTCTCCGAAACGGTAGCCGCGAGAAGTCCTGCGTCGCTAACCCCGGAGTATCGACATCAATAATCTTCTTGGCGACTCCCTCGAACCCGGCACGATGTTGCAACTCGGATTTCGCGGCGATGATTTTCCGCTGGGTAGGCTCGATGCCCAGACTGCGAAAATGGTTGGGCTCGAACACCAGCACTGGTCGTGAGGTCAAGATCACTTCCAGCCCGCCACAATCAACTACCACCGTCGTCCCACGACGATACGTGCCCGCGTTGAACGTTGTTGCCGCGGTGAACACCCCATCGTGAATCACGCGTACCTTGCCACTGATCTGCACCGGATCCCCGTGCGCTTTGTCCGTCTTGCCGCCAACCGTGAGCGTCACCTGTTTGCCAATACCCGCTTTCACCGCTTCTTGTACGGCTGCGGAGTCCGCGATGTTGCCAATCACCGCACCTTTGGCGTTCTGCTTAATCAATTCCGCGAGCAATGCGGTGCCGTCACCCGGTGTGCCCGCGCCCCCACTGTCAGCGAGATCACCAAGGACCACCAGCCCGTCATCCGTATCAATCGCTTCTCGCACCGCCTCCGCCACCGGCACGGCATCGACTTGAAACGAATAACGTTTCGCCCAACAGGCATCTTTCACTTTGTCGGCGATCTCGCGCGCGAGGGCCGGTTCGTTATTGGTCGTCACCGTCACGCTGAGGCCGGTATTGTGACTATCCGAACAGAAGAAGCCACCGAGCAATGAGACATCCAGCACACGCGGATCACTGACCGCGAGATTATGCGCCACGCGCATGAGATGCTCCATCGGCCAGCCCGGCGCGATGTAGAGCTTCTGCAAGGACGGGAGAATGGCGGGTTGCGCCCACGCGCTGGTCGGGCGCAGTTTTTCGGCGAACATCCCGGCCATAACGCGGCCACCCTGCTGACCAACGGACACGAAGTCATAATGCGGGTTGGTCTTTACGCCAATCAGCATGGTCGCGCTTTTCACCATCAATGGAGAGACATTGGCGTGCCCATCAAGTGAGACGATCACCGGCACGGTATCGCCCACGGCTCCGCGGATCGCCGCGAGCAGGTCGCCTTCACAATCATCAATATGTTCCGCCGCGGAGGTGCCGTGGAGTTGCAAAAACACGCCATCCACACGCCCCGCGTTGCGGAGCCCGGAGAGGAACTGCTCTTTCACCCACTCATGGGCTTCCGCCGTGACGAGGCCCCACACGCCAGGAACGATAAACGGCAGCGGCGTCGCCTCCCAGTTATTGGCCTTGGCGATATCGAGAAAACCGGACGTGGCCGACTCGCCAATCCTCAAGACGGCATCGCCCGTGATCGTCGCCCGTTTGTGTTGTTCTAGATCCATCCGATAGCCGACAAAAGAATTCACCGCGGCGATATAGCCGCCAACAGCAACACGCATGGTTGGTCCTCCTTTTCGTGCTGAATCCTGGCAGCGAAATTCCGTTTGTCAACGACGCACGCACTGTGGTAAGGAGAAAGCAAACCTCTCCTTCCGGATCATTCATCATTCCGCGTTCTTTCATTCACCTGCTCATCACGAGCAAACAACGGAGGATGCTCACATGGCGGACTATGATCTCTTACTCAAGAACGGCACGATCGTTGACGGCCTGCGGATGCCCGCCTTTCGCGGCGACATCGCCATTCGCGGGGGCAAGATCGTCGCCATCGGCAATGTCCAGGGCAGCGCCACGCGCGTCATCGACGCCACGGGTCAAATTGTCGCTCCTGGCTTCATCGATATTCATACCCACTATGACGCGGCGCTCAGCGGCGGCAGCAAGTGGGACCAGTACGCGACGTTGTCGGGGTGGCACGGCGTGACCTCCGTGGCCATCGGCAATTGCGGCTTCGGTTTTGCCCCAGTGCGGCCCGAAGATCGCGAACGCGCGATGCGTCGCATGGAACGCACCGAGTCGATTCCGCTCTCCTGCATGCAGGCGGGCATGAAGTGGGATTGGGTCACGTTCCCCGAATATCTCGACAGCCTGGATCGGAGTGGCTTAGGGATCAATGCGGCCTCATTGGTGCCTTATTCCCCGCTGCGCGCGTGGGTGATGGGCAACGACGCGGCGCGCGACCCCAAGTACACCGCGAAGCCAGAGCAGGTCGCGCAGATGAAACACCTCTTGAAGGAAGGCTTGGAAGCGGGCGGGTTTGGTTTCTCGGCCAGCTTTAGCATGGCCAATCGCGATTATGACGGTGGCTATCTGCCGACGCATGTCGCGCCGCGCGAGGAATTCCTGGAGATGGCGAAAGTGCTCCGAGATTTCAATCGGGGTTCCATTGAGTGGACAATGGGTCATGCGCTGCAAGGGCTGGGCATGGATTTCTTGCTCGAACTGGCGACCACGAGCGGACGCCCGGTCAATTGGAACGCGGTCATCTATGATCCCACCTCGCCCAACACCTGGAAGCAGCAGTTGCAATGGATGGAGAACGCCTATCGTCAGGCGCCAGTGCTGGGCGTCAATATCTGCACGCCGATTGAGTTTGAGTTCACGCTTGAAACGATTGGCTTGTTTGATCAACTGCCGGCGTGGAATGAAGCCACCATCGGCACGCTGGCCGAACGCAAGGCCAAGCTCGCGGACCCGGCGCGGCGTCCCGCCATGAAGGCGAACATGGAAAAAGCCCCAACCGTGATGCCCGGCACGGCTCCGGACTCCGAACAAGGGGCGATCCGCATGTTCCGCTGGGACCGGACGGTCGTGGACTCCGTGCAGCTTCCCAAGAACCTCGCGTTGAAAGGGCGCACCATTGAGGAGATCGCCAGGGAGCAAGGCAAGCATCCGATTGATACGCTGCTCGACCTGTCGGTGGAAGAAGACCTCAAAGCCGAGTTCGCCATGCAGGATTTCATCAACAACAACGACGAGGCGTTGACGACCATCCTCAAGCATCCGCTGACACTGGTCGGCTCCTCTGATGGTGGGGCGCATACCAAGTTTCTCACGCTGGGGCGCTACCCCACGCATTTCCTCGCCCATTGGGTGCGTGACCGCAAGATCATGAGCCTTGAGGAAGCCCACTGGCGGCTGTCGACGATGGTGGGCTGGGCCATTGGCATTCGTGATCGTGGCTGGCTGCGCGAGGGAATGCCCGCTGACATCGTCGTCTATGACCTGGAGAAGCTGGCGGTCCGACCGATGGAAACGCTCCAAGACTTGCCGGACGGTGATTGGCGTCGGGTACAGAAAGCCGACGGGTACAGCCACATTATCGTCAACGGTCAGATCACCTTCGAGAACGGCATCTGTAGTGGCGCATTGCCAGGAAAGGTCCTCCGCAGTTATGAGATGGGGGCGTAACTGCCTGTTTGCTTGGTGAAACAATCACACGAAGCGCCGGGTGCGAGCCCGGCGTTGTGCCGTGTGGTAGTGGGGGAACCGTATTTCGCGCTGGTCAACATCCTCCTACTTCCGCTTACGCATGACGAGAATGCGCTCGAATTTCGTTGTGGTCGTCCGTCGCCGAGAACGTCGCTCATCGGGGATACAATCATCGTAGATTGTTTCCGTGACCAAGCGATTGTCTGTTGTCTCTCGCGCTAATGTGCTCAGGATTTCCGCCGTTCGTCGCTTCTCTCCATTACGCTCCACATCGCCTAAAATCAGGACACAATACCCGCCAGGCTTCAGGACCCGGTCCATTTCTTTCAGGCAAACAGCCATTTGCGGAAGATAGGTCTTCGTGCTTGCCGTCAACGAAGTGTCCAACGCTTTCCAGTCCTCGCAGCCAAGACACCAGAGTCGCAACCGGTTGTCCCGCGCATAATCGAGAGCTCCAAAGTAGGGAGGGCTGGAAATGATCGTATCGACGGTATCCCTCTCAAGCGGAAGGTTCATCGCATTGGTTTGCCATATTTGATACCGCCGTTGCTCCCAATCGATCGGCAACAAGGCCCGGCGATACGCTCGTTTGACCTTGGCAATCAGCCGCGAGCGCACATCTCGATACGCGTACATGTCCGCGAACTGCTCTGGCGGATACTTCGTCTTACGGAGATAGGGCACGAGATGACTCGATGGGTACGACAGAAATCCTGGGCGGACGTGATGTAAAATACCCAAAAGGCACGCCGTCAGAAAATAGTCCTTATGCTCGGTCAGGAGTCGGAACGCCGCGAGAATCTCACCGAAGGTTTGGGGATGGAAAAAGGCTCGAACCCAGTCTGGGGCCTGACTCGGGTCGGTGGATTTTGCTTCCCGCTCAATCTGTTCGAGCAGGGTGCTGACCCGTTGCAGGGCGGCGGCTTCGCTTTGCGGCACGTCAAGTTTTCCTCGCGTGAGGACATAGGCGTAGGGGCTGAGGTCATTGGCGAAAGCCACTCGACCGGCTAACACGGCTTCAAGCGGAACAACGCCAGAGCCAGAGAACGGATCGAGAACGCTATCGCCTGGCTTTGAGTAGAGGGATACGAGAACCCGTACCATCCCGGACTTCAGTTTTCCGACATAGGGCGAGAGTTGGTGCAGAGAACTCTCTCGTGCATTGAACGAGCCATGCCACAATTTAGCATCAAGTCGTTGAATGGTCTTTTCTTCGTCAAACATGCGCAGTTGCACGGCTTCTCTCATGGGGCCTCTCCTACTTCCTTCTTGCTGCGTTCCTCACGACTTGCCTGGGCCGACATTCTTGCCGCGATGAACAATACGGACCTCCCTCGCAACCCTTTCTTCGGAAGCGCGCCGGAAAGAAACGTGCACTTGCCAAATATGAGCCTCTTCTTGCTCTCGTGGTACGCCAAACATCTCCAGCACCAATCTCGGCAGCTTGAGTGTCTCCAACGTATGCACTGGCGGTTCTGGATCAGCCTCTTGAGGAATGCGCTGGGGGAACAGAAACACGTCAGGAGCAATGCGCGTCCCTTTGTTTCCTGGACGACTCGGGTATTTCGGACACGGTCGTACCGAGGTGCCACAGAGCACGTCTCTAAAAAACAAGACATCAACATGCTTTCTCCGACTCACCAATTCATTCGTCAGGCGGCCGATGATGGCTTTGGCACCATGCGCGGGAGAGTTGATAATGGCACCATCGAGATGGCACCACACCCCAAATTCCCTAGCCCACAAGGGGCGCTCGGAAATGTTAATGCTGTTCCCTTCTCCTCCTTTGACTTCGATAGCGGCAAAGTAATCTGGGTCCCGCGTCACCGCCACGGTAAAATCATGACGGTTTCTGTTGCCGCCGTGTTCGTAACTCGCAATGCGCTGAAGCGTTGTCAACTCCTCCAGAATGCCGCGAACAAATCCTTCACGCCCCACGGTCGAGGAGGCGATAAAAGTTCCACGAGTGCTCTCTATCGCTGAACGAAAAACTAAGGCCCCTTTGTAATCCTTCGGCGCGATATTGTGTTGGAGCAAAACGTCAGGATGCCTCATCCAGGTTAGTGAGGAGATCAATCGTCGGTCGCACCTGTCGGGTAATGCGTTCTTTATGAATGCAAGGAAGAACCAAGCTGTGCACTCCTATCCGCAGTCGTAAGATGGGGGGAGTATATAGAGGAGGGAACAAGAGAGCTACCAAGAGCCGTAGCAGAACTGGAAGGAAAAGGGGGAAACACCAGCACTGACGACGCCCCTCGCTGAAGAGCAAGGGGCGTGTTTTCTCGGCAAATCGACTCGCTGCTAATGCGCGGCCTCCCCATAGCTCGCCACATACTCCTTCGGCACCGCGAACTTGAAGAGCTTGACCGCGTTGAGCCCTAGAATCTTCGCCCGTTGGGTCTCGTTGAGCCGGCCCATCTGTCGTTCAATCGCTTCCGCCGAATGCGGCCAAGAACCTTCGTGATGCGGGTAGTCATTGGCCCACAAGCAGTTATCCACCAGATTGTACGGCACCGCGAGGTCAACCCCAACCTGATCTTCCTGGAAGGAGCAGTAGCCGTGTTCACGGAAGTAGTCGCTCGGCAACTTCTTCAGACTCGGCCATCTCCACATGTGATGTTTCTTGTAGGCTTCATCCATCGCTTGCAGCGCCCAGGCCACCCAACCAATGCCGCACTCAATCGCGGCGAATTTGAGTTGAGGGAAGCGTTCCAGCAGCCCGGATGCGCACATATTGGCGATCGGCTCGACGGTCGGTGCGAGTGAATGCGACACGTAATTGATCACGGCACCCCCATCTTTGCGGGCAACGCGGGGATCACGACCGGTGGAAATGTGGAACGTGATCGGCAAGTCAGTCTCTTGAATGACCGCCCACAACGGATCGAACAGCGGCAGGTTGTAGTTGGGATGTTTCGCGTCATACGAACCAAAAATCGGCTTGCACGGCAGCGTCAGTCCACGGTAGCCCATCTTCGCCACACGTCGGATCTCGGCAATCGAGCCTTCGAGATCGCCCGTGGCGATAGCGGCCATCGGTGACATGCGGTCGTTGTACTTGCCAAATGTCTCCCACGCCCAATCGTTGTAGGCCCGACATTGGGCTTGCGCGAACTCAGGCTCAGGAGTGGCCCACATCAAGAGCCCTTTGTTGGGGAACATAATCTCGGCATTGACCCCATCGCGTTCCATATCCTTGAGCCGCTGAACGGGATCGGCCCCGGATTTCTGCCGTTCGAGGTCTTCCCCAGTGAAGACCGAGTCATGCAAGCGGGATTTCTGCCAGCCTTCGGAGACTTGCCATTTCACGCCCTGTTCATCAACGACGATCTTGGGCAGACGGTCGCGGTATTTCGCGTCGAGCCGCTCACGCCACAGGTCCGCTGGTTCATTGGTGTGGCTGTCACAAGAGACCATGAAGTATTTGTTGGGGTCGCTGGGCCGCGCGGTCCGTTGCCAGCCGGTGTGGCCGGGAGTCTCTAACCGCCATTGGTTCGCTGCGTCAATCATCGCTATCCTCCTTGGAAATTGGGGTCATTGGGGTCGCTAGCCGTGCCCTCTGCCATACAAACCGCCTGGCATGCTGTCAATCGTGAGCTTTCTTGATCGCAATCCTTCCCTGGGGCCTGGAGCGGCGTTTATGAGGAAGACACCAACCCACAACACGCGCGAGTTTGTAAACCGCCGCATCCGAAAAATCGGTACCTTCGCCATTCCAAGAGACGAACTGGTCCGTTCACGTCCCGCGTGGAGACCCGCAGCCAGTATGTTCCTGCCTGCGTTTCAATGTGGGGGGAGAATGTCACCGTCAGTGGCATCCGCTCGGCAATCTCCGCGCACGGGATACGTCCTTGGGCAATGCGTCGCTGACTCAGGGAGAGAATTTCAATCTCGATCCATCCCGTGGTCACGGGAAGATCAAAGACCGGGGCAAGCCGGATACCTTGGAGGTTGGCTTTTGGGAGCGAGAGGGGATACGTCACGAACGGCACCCGTTGCAGATTGATACCCGGCTGAAGACGAAATCCGCTTGTTGTCGCCATCATCCCAGCGCTCTCTTGTTCGAGCGCGCGCAGCGCATGGGGCAGCGTGCCGCGCAAATCCCGTTCAGGAGAAAATCGTCGAAGGAGGCGGATCGTTCGGCTGTGACGGAGGGAATCCAACCCCGCGACCAACGCTCGTGCGCGCTGTTGCCAGTCCGCCATTCGTTGGCCCTCGCTTTCCCAGCCCGCCACGGTGTTCCGCAGCTCCCGCACCTGTTCCCGTGTTTTCCGCGATTCGACTTCTTGCTCCCGTCCCATACTCTGAAGCCGTCGTATTTCCACGTCGCGCTCCATTAGCGTCTCCTGGAGGGTCTGGACCGTCTGTTGGGTGACGCGCAGCTCTTCGTCTCGCGTCATCACCGTCTGTTGGCT
>JABFSC010000251.1 GCA_013140885.1 Deltaproteobacteria bacterium
GCACCTCTGTCTCGCGGTGCGCCGCTGTCTGCTGGAGGTTCGTATTCCGGATCGCGAACCGCGTGCGTTCGTATCGAGCATGGGCGGCATCTTTCACCACCGGCGCGACCCAGCGCAGATAAGAGGCGACGGCCTTTTCCTCCGCGTCAGCTCCAGCCTTTTCACTGGCGTCATACTCCCCCCGTACGGCCTGATACAGTTCGAGCAATTCGTCAACCACGGCGTCTCGGCTCACGGTTGCTCGAATTCGCCGTGAAACTTCCATTGCATCCTGAGCCTCGTACCGGGAGATTTGGTGGGTGAGCACTTCAGGCGTCAGTGGCATGCGAAGGGCCCGAATGCCACAATTGAGCGCCCGCAAGCGGTCGAGGTCCTGAACCGTCACCAGCGGTCCCACCCCAGCGGGACTACACAACACCACCGCCGTGCCAACCGCCAATGCTTCCAAGGCGGATCGACCGACGGCAAAGACGAGATCATAGCGTTCAAGCTCTTTCTCAGGCTGCGCGTTCGCCGTTTTCGTGGCGGCTCCCATGACGTCGAGTGCCAACCCCAGGCGGGCGCATGCGTCACGGATCGCTGGAAGATGAGTCCCTTCGGCGGCGTGATTATTGAACACGAGCGCTCGCTGGGGACGGGCGGGTAACGGCGTGCGCGGGCGAAATCGCTCTAAATCGACAAAATTCAACAAGAGCTGAATCTGTTCGTCAGGAATGCCATGCTCAAAGAGCAGCCGATCCCGACACGTCAGATCGACCGCCACATAGCGCAAAATACGTGGAAACCGTGGCGGATTTTCTTCCCACGGCGTCCACCCATGACAGAAGGAGACCGCCGGAACCCGAGGGAAATGGAGGAGCGCGGTCAACGTTTCCAAGTGATGCTGTCCATGAATCACGTCGGGAGGAAGCGCGATCTTGTCCAAATAATCGACCACCGGGATCGTCGCGGCACGGATCTCTTGGGCCACCTCTCCAAGAATGGGACTATAGACGAGCGGAGTATGCCCACGTTCAAGGAATCCGAGCGCCAAGTCCCGCACGTACAGTTCGGATCCGCCACGCCCGGCAAGCGCCGTATTGGTAATGAGAATACGCATTGGCCCTCTTACGCCGGGGTCTCGGCGAAACGGCGAAGCGCATCCGTTAGCGGGGCAATATGCTCCCAATAACGGATCACCTGTTGATAGCGTCCCATCGCAATGCGTGCGGAGCCGATGCGCTCATACTCAGGGGGCTCCACGCGATTCCACCGTTCCCACGGTTTGACCAAACGGAGGCACTCCAGTCGAAACACCTCTTCCCCCCATTGGGCAAGGAGCGAGTCAATTTCTCCCGCCAAGGTATCGTAGGCTGCCGCGGCCGCGCGCTTCCGTGCGAAGGCTTCGTCGTCAAGGTGAAGGACCACGGGAGCGAAGCGACGTTCGGCTAGGGGAAAATCCGGACGTTCAGACAAGGGAAAGTCATAGAGGTCAATATGCGGCCCACCCCGTGTTTCCACCAAACGCACGGCGGTGTCGGTGAGCACGCGACACATATCGTGGACCGGGTTGTAGCCCTCGCTCGCATCACTGACGACATACTGAATGCGGCGAGTGACCAACGCGCCAGCCAATTCTTCCGCGAGCTGGCAGAACGGCTTCGCATCACCGGCAAGCAGGAGTACATAGAGGGCGCGATCCGTAAAGCGTCCGTAGATTTCGAGAGGGCGGGCGCCCACGTTATGGAGCAGCGCTGTAGTCGAGTCTAACCGGGAGCGGTCCGCGTGGCCTGACCCATCGGTCAACACGCCCACCCACGGGCGTGTTCGCTGTAACCAGCCATGCAGTCGCAGTTCATGGCCAGGATGCGCGACGATTAACGCGGCGGGCTTTGTGAAAAATGACGGAGCGTGAGACACCGTGATTACGTTTCATATCCCAACTCCGCCAGCAACGGCCCAGCGACACTCACAAAGGCCCGACATTCCTCGTTGGTCATGGCGCTTTTCCCGCGCAACCGATATTCCCGCTCTAGCGGGAGCTATTCTTCCCTCATCCCTCATCCCGCATCTCCCCCACTCAGGTCTTGCGATTCTCATCCGCCACGCCGAGCCTTGACCTCGACACGTTTGACCGTACACTTGCCTTTCGTGCGTAGGGGGGAGATCACTATGAATGCCACGGAACTGAAGGAATATCGCCGCGCCCACGTCCCAGTTTTCAATGACCAAAAAATGAAACTGGGCATCTTCGGCCAAAACTGTAGTAACGGCTGCACCATCAGTCACGCTGAAACCAGCTTCGAGCCGACCTACAAACATAGTGTGGCGATTTCCCAGAAGGCCGATGCGCTCGGGTTCGAGCTGCTCGTCCCGGTGGGCCGCTGGCGCGGGTTTGGCGGCACCACGGACTTTAACGGCACCTGCATGGAGACCTATACTTGGGCCACGGCGATGGCGACCCAGACCGAACACATTATGGTCTTCTCCACTTCGCATGTGCCGACCATGCACCCGATCGTGGCCGCCAAGCAGGGCGCCACCATCGACCACATCTCCGAAGGACGTTGGGGGCTCAACATTGTCTGTGGATGGTTCACGCCAGAGATGGAGATGTTTGGCGTCCAGCAAATGGCGCATGACACACGGTATCGCTATGCCGACGAATGGATTCAGGTCATCAAGCGCCTGTGGTCCGAGCAACATTTCGATCATCAGGGGGAATTTTTCACAATCAAGGATGGCTACCTGCTTCCCAAGCCCGTGCAACAGCCCTATCCGGTTATCATCAACGCCGGATTCTCTCCCGCCGGGCGTGACTTCTCGGCGCGAGAAGCCGATTTCAATTTTATCTCCATCGACACACTGGAGAACGGCAAAGCGGTCGTCACCGATGTGAAGCGCTTGGCCCACGGTTACGGTCGCGACATTGGCCTGATGAGTTACGCGTTCGTCGTCTGCCGGGAAACTGAAAAAGAGGCGCGCCAGGTGCGCCGTCACATTATCGAGCAAGGCGACTGGGGCGCGGCTCGCAATATCCTGGGTTTGCTCGGCGTCGAAAGCGGATCCTTTACTGAACAACATCTCACGCAGTTCGCCGAGAATTTTATCGCTGGATGGGGTGGGTACCCGTTAGTCGGCACGCCGGAACAGATCACGGAAGAATTGCTGAAGCTCTCCCAGATTGGACTTGAGGGACTGATCTTGTGTTGGCTGGATTATCACGAGGAACTGCAATTCTTTGGTGATCGCGTGATGCCACTGATGCGGCAGGCGGGCTTGCGGCGGTAGGATTGGTGCTAAAGCCCGCTCCCTTGTCGTAGCGCCTTTCTTTCTCCGGCCACGCAGGTATAATGCCGCCCTTGCAGTAACTATTTGTCCTGACGAGGAGAAGGAGACGGGAATGCGGACGTTGTTTCTCAACCCCCCTGCGTATGACAATTTTGATGGTGGCGCGGGCTCGCGTTATCAAGCGACACGCGAGGTGTGGTCGTTCTGGTATCCAACCTGGCTTTGTTACCCAGCTGGCATGATTAAAGACAGCCGGGTCCTTGATGCTCCCCCAGAGAAGTTAAACCAAGCCCAAACCGTGGCGATCGCCAAGGAGTATGACTTCGTCGTGCTCCATACCAGCACGCCATCGTTCAAAATGGATGTGCGCACCGCCGAAATGATTAAGGCGCAAAACTCAGACTGCGTGGTTGCTTTTGTTGGTGGACACCCCACCGCTCAGCCGGACCAGACGCTCAAGGCATCCCCGGCTATCGATATCGCGGCCCGCAAGGAATTTGACTATTCCATGAAAGAAGTGGCCGAAGGCATGGACTGGAGTCAGATTCGGGGCATCAGCTATCAGAAAAACGGCACGATTCACCACAATCTCGACCGTATGGCGATGACCAATGAGGAGCTGGATCGGCTCCCGTTTGTCACCCAGATTTATGCCCGCGATCTGGATTTTCGCAAATACAATAGCCCCTATTGCCAGTATCCTTATGTCTCGATGTACACCGGGCGTGGGTGTCCAGCGCGGTGTACGTTCTGTCTCTGGCCACAGGTGACTACTGGCCACTCCTACCGTACTCGCTCCGTGGAGAACGTCATTGAGGAAGTGAAAGAGATGAAACACCTCTTTCCTGGCATGAAAGAGATTTTCTTCGATGACGATACCTTCACCGCCGACCGGGAGCGTGCTCGCGAAATCGCGCGGCAACTGAAACCGCTTGGCCTTTGTTGGTCCACCAACTCACGCGCCAATGTCGATGCCGAAACCCTCAAGATTATGAAAGATGGCGGTTTGCGGCTGTTTGTGATCGGCTATGAGTCTGGCAATGAACAGATTCTCAAGAACATCAAGAAAGGGGTCGCCTTGGAGACGGCCCGCCGTTTTACCAAGGACTGCCATGATACCGGCATCTTGATTCATGGGACCTTCATCCTTGGTCTGCCAGGAGAAACCAAGGAAACCATTCAAGAGACCATGAAATTCGCGAAACAAATGAATCCCGAAACGATTCAGGTCTCGCTCGCTTCTCCGTATCCCGGCACGGCGTTTTACGACTACGCGGTCGAGCATGGCTACATCAAGCCGGAAGATATGGTGGATGAGACCGGGTACCAGAAATGCGTGATTAACTATCCGCACCTGTCTGGCGAAGAGATTTTTACCGCGGTCGAGAAATTTTACACGTCCTATTATTTGCGGCCACAGTACATCTTCAAATCGCTCAAGAAGATGGCCCGTGACTCCGACGAACGCAAGCGGATGTGGTCAGAAGGCAAACAGTTCTTCAGCACCATGCGCAAACGCCGTGCGATGGCCGCGAAACCCCAGGTGGCTTCCTCGACAGCCGCGTAAGTGCAATGTAAGCGTTCAGCGGTCAGCTTTCAGCAACAACAAGGAGAGACGCACCCGCAAATCTCTAACTCTCGTGAGAAGTCGGGCAAAATCTTCTATATTTTCTTGTCTGGCTGACTACTGAAAGCTGACCGCTGAACGCTTCCCCATTATGACCACCCTGCTGTTTTCCGCACTGCTCATCCTGCTCTGTATTGCCTCCGCGTATTTTCTTTTTACCATCTACGCGGCCTGGCGGTTTTTTCGCCAACCAGCCTTTTCGGCTTCATCTTCGACTCTTCCTCCCGTATCGCTTTTCAAGCCGTTGAAAGGGGCGACACCCGAACTCTACGGCCAACTCGCGAGCTTTTGCCGTCTTGATTATCCCTGCTTTCAGATTCTGTGCGGGGTGCGCGATCCCCATGATCCGGCGGCGGTGGTCGTCCGACAGCTTCAGCAAGACTTTCCCGCTTGTGACATTCGTCTGATTACCGATATTCCGAGTATTGGCACCAATGCCAAAGTCAGCACTTTGTATCGCTTGGCCCAGGTCGCGCGCTATGACGTCTTCGTCATCGGTGACGGGGACGTGAGCGTAGCGCCGGATTATTTGCAGCGACTCATTCCGCCGCTCTTGAACCCACGCGTGGGACTGGTGACCTGTCCCTATCGCGGAGAGGTGATGACCCCTTTCCCGGCGTGCCTCGAATCGCTGATGATGAACACCTCATTCGCTCCGCAAGTGCTCGTCGCCAGCCACGTCGAAAAGACGACCTATGCGTTCGGTGCCACGATGGCGGTCAAACGTCATTGTCTTGACGAGATGGGCGGCTTTCTCACGTTGGCGGACTACTTGGCCGACGACTACTACTTGGGCCATTTCGTGACGCAAGCGGGATACGAGGCCCGGATTATTCCGCTTGTGGTGGAAACCCATCCTGGGGTGTCCACCATGAGTGATCTCTTTCACCACCAAGTGCGCTGGGCGCGCACGCAGCGCCTCTGTCGTCCGGTTGGCTATTGCAGTCTCTTGATTACCCACGGAACCGTATGGGCGCTCTTGGGGTTGCTCTGCTTTTGGTCCTCGCCTTTGCTCCATGCGCTCGCGCTCAGTGCTCTAGGACTACGCCTGCTCTCCGCGGGCATTGTCGGCGGAGCCCTTCTGGGGTCCACGTTGACACGCAAGACACTCTGGCTCGTACCGTTGGTGGATGTGATCTTGTTTGTAGTGTGGGCGGTCAGTTTATTCGGCGATACGGTCCGTTGGGGCGAGCAGACTTTTCGCGTCAATCAGGATGGCAAGATGCACTCTCTCACCGCGCTCCCCCCAGTCGCACTCAGTGCTCCAGCCACCAGTACAACGGAACAAGCGTAGCAGGTGGAGAAAACGGTACGTCTTGCCCGCCATTCGCCTCTCTGGTAGAGGATTTCCATGAACTGGAACCAGCTACCTCCACTAGAAGAACAGGAACTCCTTATGCCAGTCACCTCAAGCGCGCCGGCTTCTGTGAGTAATCAACCTTCTTATCTCTCTTCCCTGCGACGGGAAGAACGACTGGAGATCGCGCTGCCAGCCAGGCTGATCTTTCCACGCGTCAACACCGCCGACGAAACCATCCCCGGCATTCTCCTTGATCTGAGTGCTTCCGGTTGCCAACTCCTGACCGATCAACGGTTCTCCCTGCTGCTGCCTCCGAGTTCCTCGACCCGCTTGGTTGTTGAATTCTTCTTTGATGACCTCGAAATCCGCCAAGTCCCGATTCAAGTCGTTTGGACCAAGAAAGTCGGAAACTATCAGCTATCTTTAGGCTGTAAATTCGTTGACTTGCCCACGGCGGCGCGATTAGCGTTACGGGCGGAGATCGCGAAACGGAACTCAGGGTCGGGCTGGTAGGGAAGCCACATCCCGATAACTGACGAGCGTAATGCCGAGCGCATTGATTGTCGTGCGGACGCGCTCGCTTGTCAGAGCCGCGAGTTCATCCGCGCGGCGATAGGTCGGCGTCCACCGCGCGACTTCAGGGCAGGGCAACACCGCCGGATGACAATAGAGTTCCGTAATTCCGGGCGGGAGTTGCGGTAAGAGGTGCAGCAGATACTGCTCATCAACCTGACCACTCTGATGGAGCCCAACGAGGGCATCAGGAAACACGCGCCGCGCGGCCTGGAGCTTGCGCGTGGCCCGTCGCGCGAGTTGGGAGAAAATAAACGCCTCTCTGAGTTTGCGCATTCGCTGTCGTGCATCGAACGCCACAGCGATCTTTGGGTCTTCGTTCGTCACCCGCATCGCGGGAATGTCATACTCTTGCATCAGCGCGACCAACGCATCACACACCACGGGGTGCATGTGGATATTCACGTGACCATCAATGTGCGTGAGTGTGAGACCAGTCGAGAGAAATCGTTCAATCTGCGCCCGACACTCGGCATACAGCTGTTCACGGGCACGCCGAGAGAAGAAATAGCGGAGCCCCGCGAGCGTCGCATCGTTGGGGAAATTGCCACCGAAGTCTGAGATTGCCGACAGCAGATGCGGTGGTAATACCGCTTTCCCCTGCACCAGTGTCACATGGAGACCAACACTCAGCGTTGGCGTGGCGCGTGCCAGCTCAACAGCCTCGCGCCAGGCGGTTCCGGTCACCATCAAACTCGCGTCAGTCAGAATTCCCTGCTGGTGCGCTTGGAGGATACCAGCATTCACTTGTAGTGACAGACCAAGGTCATCACCGTTGACGATAAGAGAGCGGGTGGCGTTCATAAGAAGCGTTGTAAAAGCTACGAACCGCTCGCGGAACTGCTCGCAGTTGCTCCGTGCGTCCGAGTCGCCTTTTTCCACTGCCGCAACAGCAGTGCTGTGACACCGATCAGCCCAGCGAGCATCCCCCACGTCAGAGTATAAGGCCAGTTTGCGGCCCAGCCGCGTAGCAGTATGCCTTGGTAGGCTTCGAGAATCATTACGCCAGCAAGCCACCCGCAAGATGATTCATATTCTTTCCGCCACGCGAGTCCCCAGCCGAAGGGCAGTGTTGTACTGAACGCCGAGTGCAGATTGTGTAACGCGGGAAGAAAACGCGGAACATCATGCTCGCGATACTCCCGATAATCCTCGGTGAACCGGCGCCGCAGACGCTTCTCCTCCATGTTGGTGATCGCATGGTACATGTACGCGAAGGGCGGCAGGAGCAGCAGATACGCCCAAAGATTGTGAAAGACGACCGAGAGTCCAAGGACAATGAGAAAATTCCCGGCATAGAGTGGGTGCCGCATCATCGTATAGGGGCCGCGGTCACGCACCCCCCATTTGCCCACGGCGGCGTTACTGCCCCAGGCCCACATCCGTAGCCATTGCCCCAACGCGCAAATCCCGACTCCAAGGATATCCGTGAGTGTGTCGAGCCCTGGGCTGCCTAACGGGACAGTCGGACGCAAAAATACGATGACGAACAGCACAAGTGGCACCGGAAGATAGCGACGATAGCGTCGGACCCAGACGATCAGGGGCGCGGCATCGGGGGGAGGCTTCGCGAGAGGAGCTGAAAGCGGAGGGCTCAGGCTTCCTGCTTCGACAATCGTGGATTTTTCGGTGTTTTTCACGGTTTACGTCTCTTACCGACCCCCTGCCTCGCCGTCTAGGGGATGCGACGGACCAACACCAAGCGCGTCTCGGGATTCGGCCCGGCGGAGTTGGCACTATCAAGGACGAGCGCGGCGGTCGGGAGGGGCTGGAGTTTTTGCCAGTGGCGAAACCGCAAGACATAATGTCCAGGCTCACATTGAGCAAAGTCTGGTTGTTCAGAACATGATGCCAGTGGAACGTGACGGTTGAGATAGAAGTACACTTGCGAGAACTCATCGAATTCCGATGAGTAGGG
>JABFSC010000700.1 GCA_013140885.1 Deltaproteobacteria bacterium
GTGGTGGTGGTAGGGGAGACACTCCTGGAGCCGGATGAAACGTTCTTTCTGAATCTCAGCAATGTGACCGGGGCCACACTCTTTGACCCGCAAGGCCTCGGCACCATCATCAATGATGATTGACCGCCTCTCCGGCGACTACAGCAGGGGCTGGGTGTTGGGGGCTCGGTGTTAAGGAAGACAAAGACTGAGGGCGCTGGACGCTGGACTGGTAGCGACGCTGGGCTCTGGACCTCGGCAATGAAGTGGTCGCTGTAAAAGTCAAGACTTGATCGGTGGGAAAGCGACAAGCGCTATCGGGGCGTACGGGTGTACGCCCCTCTTAGGGTTGGTCTGACTCTCTATTTCCCCGCCAACGGCCCACGCAGCAACTGTCCCGGCAACGCGCCGGTGTGTTCGTTGTTGCGCAACACCACCTGACCATTGACCACCGTGGCCGCGATGCCCGTCGCTTTTTGTTTCAAGCGACGCGCGCCAGCCGGGAGGTCATACGTCAGTTCTGGCATGGCTGGCGAAATCGTGTCGGGATTGAAGACGACACAATCCGCGTTCCACCCTTCCCGCAGCAACCCACGTCCCGTGAGCCCCCAATACGAAGCCGGGACGAAACTCAGCATCCGTACTGCGGTCTCCAACGTCAATGCTTGTTTCTCGCGGACCCAATGGCTGAACATGTGGGTTTGCAGCGACGAGTCCATGATCTGCGACACATGCGCGCCGGAATCCGAGAACGTGACCACCGAATTGGGATGCTTAATCATCTCCAACGCATGCCCTTCGTGCTCGTTCGCCAGCGGTTGCAGGAAAAACTGTTTGAGATGCTTGGCCACCGCCAACTCAATGAAGACCTCGACCGGGTCCTTGTTCTGCGCCTCCGCGATTTCGCCAATCGAGCGATGCGGCGGATTGGGATTCTCCATCACCAGCAACCATTTCGGACTCGTAGGCCGTGGCTCGGCTCCAACGATACGCTGCCCGTCGCGTGGGGTGTCATAATACGCGGCCACCAGTTGGCGACGGATTTCAGGGTCGCGCAGCTTGGCTTCTTGTTCCGCGAGCGGGAGCTTGCGAATATCGCGCCACACCGGCAACTTGTCGAACGGCGTCACCGTCTCGAAGGACAACAGCACGCTCAGGGCACGGCTGTGAGCTTGAACGAACATCTTACCACCAGCGGCCACGGTTTCGTTCGCCAGCTCGTAATAGTGCCGCCAGTATTCCGGCGCTTTACGGTTGCTAAACATTCCGAAGGTCACGGGCACCTTCGTGTCGAGGGCAAGAGCTTTCAGGCGATTGAGAAATTCCTGAATACGGTCAGGAGCGAGCCCCGTATCTTCAGTGGCGATTTCGAAAATCCCCGCGCCTAAGTCGCCCATGACACCGACGAGTTGGCGCACTTCATCCCATGTCGCTAACCGGCTCGCGACGGGTTGGCCATCGGGGGTTTGGTGATTGCGCGTGCGCGACGTGGTGAAGCCCATGGCCCCGGCGCGAATCGCGTTGCGCATTTCGCGTTTCATCGCTTCCATATCGTCCGGGGTGGCCTCATCGGTGAATGCCCGTTCCCCCATGACGTAGGTGCGTAGCGCGGAATGGCCCATATAAGCGGAGTAGTTAATCCCCTTGGGCAAGCGATCCACCGCGTCCAGATATTCGGGAAACGTCGTCCAACTCCACTTGATGCCCGCTTCCATCGCTTCGGGCGAGATGTCCTCGGCGCGCTCCAGATTGCGCATGACCATCAATTTGTCTTTTTCGCTGCACGGGGCCAGGGAGAAGCCACAGTTGCCCATCACCACGCTGGTGATGCCGTGCCAGCATGAGCAAGTGCCCAAGGGATCCCAGAAGACCTGCGCGTCCATGTGCGTATGCGCATCAACAAAGCCTGGGGAGACGACATGCCCCTCGGCCTCGAGCGTCTCGCGTGCTTGCTCACGAATTTTACCAATCGTGGCGATCTTGCCGTTGACGATACCGACGTCCGCCTGGAAGCGTGGCATCCCAGACCCGTCGATCACCGTACCGTTTTTAATGATGAGATCGTATTGCATCGGCCCTCCTTAATAATAATTTTGTGGTTACTCAAGAAAAGTCGCGAGCGCACAACCTGCTGCCATCGCGCGCATCACCTGGCTAGCGTTATTTCAGAGCTATGCTCGGGCGGCAAGAGGTCGCCCCCCGGAATTCGAGGCGCGGTGCGAAGCGCGGAACCGTGCCAAGGAACCGCATCGGACAGTTCTCCGCGCGACAATTCCCCGCTAGATAGGAATCGCATACGCCACGAAGAATCGGTTCGCCACGTGGCCGCGAATCAAAGCCTTGTGCGGTCTTTTCTTTTCCATTACGTTTCGGGCAAGCGTTGCTCCCACACACTTGCGCTCGAAAAGGTGCACCATGAGTGCCTTGAATCTTCCGACGGCTCTTGAAAAACACTTCGGCGAGATCGTTCACGAAAACTACGCCGACAATGTGCAAATCGCTATCGCCGCATTATTGCAGTTACACGAAAAATACGGCTGGAAAGAACAGTTACGGCAGGATGTACGGGCAGTACGCGAAGAGGTCCGTCGAAGAGGCGGGCTCAAAGCCAAAGTGATTGACGACGCAATTCACAAATATCGACACGGTCTGGGTTGATATGGCGCAATGCCTCCCGCGCGTCGTGATTGATACCAATCACATTATGTCAGCGATTCTCAGTGACCGGGGAGCGTCCGCGAAGTTGATTGATTGGTTGACAACAGCA
>JABFSC010000049.1 GCA_013140885.1 Deltaproteobacteria bacterium
ATCCACGATCACCAACGGCGCGACTTGTCGGCGCAGGCCAATTTCCACACCGGAATTGTTGGTGTCATGGCCGTGGGTGGATTGGCGCGTGAAGAGATCGGCGAGCACAGTGGTGGTGAAGCTGCGCGGGTAGCCCCACGGGTACTGCGCGCCGAGCACGACCTCGTAGCGTCCATCGCGTTCCCCCTCGCGCGCATGGTCGATGAACTGGTAGCCGGCATTGAGATGAACGCGGCCATGCCCCACCGTGCGGGTGAGAATCCCTTTGAGTTCGGTATCGACCCCGCGAGATCGCAGGCCGCTGGGGAGGTCGAGCGTCAGTTTCACCGCCAGCGCGGGAATCAGCAACGTCTCTTGGTTGAAGTTATACAGGCCAAAGAGGCGCAGATCTCCGGACTTTTCCGCATCATCAATTGAGTAAGGAGAAGTGGCCAGGGTGGACCCCAGGCCGAGGTGCAGATTCCAATATGCGCCGTACAGCAGCTCGACGGGGAAGGCGACGCGGTCATCGCCGTGGCGATTATGGGACACGCGCACGCCGGTTTCAGCGGAGAGTTCCCCATACGCGATGGGGTAAGCGTCCTCGATTTGCAGGGGGCGACCTTCGTCAAGGTTGTTGTGATCGACCGCCCAGGTGGACGGAGCCGTAGACAGAAAAAAGGCAAGCATGAGGGGGAGGTGACGTGGCATATCGTTGGTTCCTATCAGCTACCGATGATGCTGATGGCCCGCACCGGCGGCGGCGCGATAGCGTGTGTAGCGTTGATCGCCCGCGTGATGATTGCGATGAAGATAGATTTCGACCAGTTCATATATCCGTTCTCGTTTGGCCGCCATCGTCGGGAACAGGTCGGGGGAACTGAGGACATCGTCGATGTTGTCGTGCAGCATGTGGAGATTGTCGAAGATGTTGGCGGCTTCAGGGAAGCGCTGGGAAAAGGTTGGGGCGATTTCGTGGAACATCGGCATGAATTGCCACTGTAACGGCGGCGTGGTCAGATACCCGTGATATTCCACCAGTACCGCGGGCAAGGCCGTGCGCTGCTCGGCCACCGTCCGTCCCAGTTGGGTTTCCGCGACTTTGGCTTGCAGCCAGTGGTAAGACCAGATTTGCGCGTTGAACTTGGGAAAGCGGCGGACGAAGTTTCGTGACTCGGGGAAACTCCACAATGCCCCGGCATGATCCAAGCCTTGTGGCGTGATGGCGTGTGGCTGGGCGAGATAGTTGGCCAGAATCTGGCGATACGCCGCCTCCTTGTCTTGCACCTGGTCCGTGGCGAACAGGTCGTACAGGTCACGGTGTAACTGGTGGGACCAGTCAAACATGTTCTGCGGCGCCCACGCGAGGCGGTAGAAGGTCGGGGCGATCAACGCCTCATCCGGCGGGAACGCGGGCTTGCTCTCGATAAACGCGAGAATCTCCAAGCGCGCCTGTTCAATGGCGGCGGCATCATTGGTCTGGAGCAGGGTTTCGGCGAGATGGGCATGGCCGAAATCGATGCCGTTAAATTCCTTGTACAGTTCCGGGAGCTGGCGCGTGATGCTCCAGTTCCACGGGCCACGCAGATAGAACAGATGATTGCGCTGTTCGAGCCAGTCGCACAGCGAAGCGTGCGCGGATTGGGGACACAGCAGGAGCGAAATGGCAAGGAGAACAAGAACGCGGATCATGGGGAACCTCCGACGAGGACTAAGGCTTATGAGGTGAGGGGCAGCGGAATGTGAAGGGTGCGGAAGGCAGAAGATGAAACGCGGAAAATAGTAAGGAAGTAAGCAGACAGCAGAAGGCAGTAAACGGATAGCTTCCGTGTAGTAAAACTCAGCGCCTCGTGTATCTCGGCCTACTGCTTTCCGCCTTCTGCCTTCCGCTTTCTTGTTTTCTACAGGCCCGTCCCGCTTTGCGGGGCGGTGTCGAGTTGCTGAATCTTGGTGCGAATGCTGGCCACCAAATCGGCGTAGGACTTCTTGCCGAGAATGCGGTGAAATTGGTTGCGATAATTGCGCACGAGGCTCACGTTCTCGATGACCACGTCGTAGACGAGCCATTTGCCGTCGACCTTATGCAGATGGTAGTTCAGCGAAAAAGTTTTTTGCAGGACGGGATCGACGATCCGACTATCGACCTCGGCGTAGTCCGCGTCGACGCGTTCCTGGTCAAAGAGCACCTGAAAGTCCTTACGATAACGGTCGAGACTGTTGGCGTAGGTTTTCTCGACTAATGCGGTAAAGACCTCGACGAACTCTTTCCGTTCCGCTTCGGTGCGATCCTTCCAGTAGACGCCCAAGGTGCGCTTGGCGATTTCCTGTGAATCGAAAAGGGCAATGAGCGTCTCTTTCACTTTCGCGATGCGTTGCGGATAGCGCTCCTTGCCCTGATAGGCAGGATTTTCGAGCACCGCGCGCGCCCGATTAATGGCGTCCCGCAGTAAGTCCGTCGGGGAACTGTTGGCTGCCCAAGTCGGAACCGAGAATACGAGAATGCTCATGCCGACAATACTGCACAACGCGGCACGTAAGCTTGTCATGAAAAACTCCTCCTTACGATGGAATACCATAGCGTATAGTTGTGGCGAGACGGACCCACTATTCCTGAATTTGCTGCGCTCTGCGCTGCAAATAGATATCCTGCGCGGATCCGTAGAGATCGACGGCATAGCGATCCGCGTCCTCAAAAAGGGTCAGATTCATCGACCGATAGTTGACGACCCTGGTGGTTGTCGTGCCCGCCCGAATGGCGAGAAGCTGGATCGTGGACAGAAAATGACTCATGGGGTGCATGGCGCCATCGGCGACCATGCCCACGGTGTCACGCACAGTGGAGGGGCCGTAAAAGGGGAGCACCAAATAGGGACCAGTCCCGACTCCGTACACCGCGAGGGTCTGACCAAAGTCTTCGTGATTCTCTTTCCAGCCCAAGAGTGGCTCGGCGACCTCGACGAATCCCACCCCGCCCAAGGTCGTGTTGACGAGGAAGCGACCAACTTCTTGTCCGGCGTCGAGGATCTCTCCCTGAAAGAGGTTGTTGGCGAAGCGTTCCACGACGCCGAGGTTACGGAAAAAGCGGTGGACCCCACGTTGCGCGGCATCGGGCATGACCGCGTTGTAGCCGGTGGCGATGGGACGGAGGACGTATTCATCGACTTTGAGGTTGAATTGGAACACCGATTGATTGACCCCCTCAAGTGGGTCTTCGGTTGGTTCTGGCGCGGGGTCCGCTTGCATGGATTGCGCGGTCGCGGTGGACACGACAAATCCGCAACTAAATAGGGTGAGCCCCAGGGTGAAAAGAAGTCGTACGATCACGGGAAAACTCCTCTCTGTATTCTTTCTTGCCGGCGGTTAGATTACTGAATTTCGTCGGAAGTGTCTTTATCCGTTTCTACATTCCCAAAAATAAATTTCGTGATGACTTCTTGAATATCGACCGGAGCCTCGGTTTCTCTAATCGTGCCGCCCGCCGCCAGCATCGTTGTCGCTTTTCCGGGCGCGATGTCCACGTACCGCTCGCCAATTAACCCTTTCGACTTAATCGTGGCGCGGACATCGTTCTGTAAGGCAATGGTCGGGAAAACGTGGAGGGCGATGCGCGCGTGATAGGTGTCGGTGAGGGTGACACTGGCGACACGGCCAATTTGCACGCCCGCCAGTTCGACGGGCGCCCCCGCTTGCAGCCCTCCCGCATTGGGAAACTCCGCTTCCACGGTGTAGCCCTGCGTTTGACCGAACCCCAGATTCCCCAAGTTCAAGGAAATATAGATCAGGAGGGCGGCTCCGAGGAGGATCACCATGCCAATGACGACTTCGCGATCAAAGGTTTTCATACGTGTGGTTAGTTCGCTTCGATCGGCCCTTCGCTCCACCCATGAATGAATTGTTGAATGACGGGATTCGGGGAGGCTTGAATCTCGTCTGGGGTACCAGTCGCGACGACGATGCCGTCGTGCAACATGGCGACATGGGTCGCGATCGAGAAAATTTCCGGGATTTCATGGCTCACAATGATCGCCGTGAAGCGCAATTGCTTATGTAAATCCTGAATGAGTTGGTGAATGGCATTGACCCGAATCGGATCAAGACCCGTGGTCGGTTCATCAAATAACAGAATCTCCGGTTCCAAGACGAGGGCGCGCGCCAGCGCGACCCGTTTGCGCATCCCGCCCGAGAGTTCCGAGGGAAACTTCTCGTCGATGCCGGAGAGGCCGACCTGCGCCAAGCGTTCGTGCACTTTACGGCGAATCTGACTTTCACTGAACCGCGTCTTTTCGCGTAGCGGAAAAGCGACGTTGTCATACACCGACAACGAATCAAATAACGCTCCGCCTTGAAACAGCATGCCAAAGCGCGAGCGCATGTCATTGAGGGCGCGCCCGCGGAGCGCGCAGACATCGACCCCTTTCACGCGGATTTCGCCCGCCTCTGGATGCAACAAGCCGATCAGCAGCTTCAAGAGACAGCTTTTGCCCGCGCCACTGCGTCCGATGACGACGGAAATCGAACGGTCAGGAATTTCCAACGTCATCCCGGCCAGGACACGCTGCGTCCCGAACGATTTGTGTAGATTGTGAAAGTGGATCATGCCTGTCTTATAGAATCGATGTCAAAAAATAGTCCCAGACCAAGATGAGCACGGAGCACATGACGACAGCCTGTGTCGTGGCGTGGCTGACCCCTTCGGCTCCACGCGCGGCGTAGAACCCCTTGAAACAACAGACCCATGCGACAATAAGGCCAAACGACAGTGATTTATAGAGCCCGCCCCAGACATCATCGGAAGTGACCGCGCTACTCATTTGCGAGAAATACGATCCGGCGCTGACCCCGAGCAGTTCCACGCCCACGAGATAGCCGCCGTAGATGCCGACCACGACGAACACGGCATTGAGCAGGGGGAAAGTGATGAGCGCGGCGACCAGGATCGGCACGACCAGATAGCGGACGGGGTTGAGGGCCATCACTTCCAGGGCGTCAATCTGTTCGGTGATACGCATGATGCCGAGTTCAGCGGTGAGGGCCGACCCCGCGCGTCCGGTAATCATCAACGCGGAGAGCACTGGCCCCAACTCGCGAATGAGGCTGAGGCCAACACCGGGACCGAGAAACGCTTCGCCCCCGAAACGACGGAGCGCGGTATAGCCTTGAAACGCGACGACCATGCCGGTGAAGGCCCCGGTGAAAATGATGAGCAGCAGCGAGCGCGCGCCAATGAAATCAATGCGACGCAGCAATTGGGTGACTTGCAATGGGGGAACGACGATTTGCAGTAGGGATGTGGCGAGGAAAATGCCCATCCTGCCCATTTCACTGAGTGTGAAATAGACGAGCCGTGCACAGGAACGCGCTAATGTAAACACTCACTCCACCTCTCCTCGGAATCACTTTCGGTGTTCAGGTTCTATCCTGTTGAAGAAATCTCGGCAAGTCTCAGACTGGGGCAAGTCCGCGACTTGCCCTAGACTTGTCCTACGATCCTCCCACCGTGGTCGCGCGCATCACGGAGTACGTGCCCCACACTTTTTTGCCGTTGGTGCTGGTGTTGATGATGCGGATCTTCCCGTTCGTCAGTGTCGTGCCATTGGGGACGACGGAGGTCAGATCCCATTGGTAGACAGTTTTTGTCCCCTTTCCTGTTGCCGGATCAAGCGTCCCATTCACCGGGAGCGTGACCGACTTGAGGACGGTGGTGCCGTTGATGTATTGCGCCGTCAAGGTTCCCGTCCATGTCGCTTCTGGGCGGTAGTCAAGCCGCGCGACGACTTTGGTGATCGTGCCAATCGTGGCGGGAGGGTCTTGATAGAGGATTTCCCACCAGAGGGTTGGGCCGGATTCGATCTCGAATTTGTACTCCTCCGCCGTGGTGTTGAGGTCATTCATCGGGTCGGCTCCGTTTGACCCGCCGGTGTAGTACGATTTCGCGGTTTTATTGTCGTACACGCGATTGACGAGCAGATTGCGGGTGGTCGTCGTATTCGTGACGATGATGGTGACTGCGGTGGCGGTCTTTGTCCCGCCCTGATTATCCGTTGCGCGCGCGGTGAGCGCGTAGGTGCCCAGCGGGACACCGCTCCACGTAAAGGCGTAGGGACTGGTGAGGTCCTCTCCTATCTTGGTTGTCCCTCGGAAAAACTCCACCTTGCTGACCGTGCCATCAAGGTCGGAAGCCGTTGCTTGGATAGTGATTGACGCTGGTGGGGGGAAGGCCGCGTTGTTGACGGGGCTCGTGATCCGCACGCTTGGAGGTGCGTTGCCAGTGACGGTTACGGTGACGACCGCTGAAGTCTTCACGGCTCCCAAGTTGTCCGTCGCCCGCGCGGTGAGCGCGTAACTGCCCGTGATCTGATTCGTTAAGGTCAAACTGTACGGACTCGTCGTATCCTCGCCGAGCTTCGTGGCACCGCGGAAGAACTCGACCTTGGCCACCGAACCGCCGACATCAGTCGCGGTGGCTTGGATGGTGATCGAGGCTGGAGAGAGAAAGCTCGCCCCGTTGGCCGGACTCGTGATGCTCACCGTCGGCGGAGAATTAGGACCAGCCACAGTAATATTGACCGGAGCTGATGTCGTTTTGTTGGCATCGTTGTCCGTGGCGACGGCGGTCAGTGAGAAACTGCCAGCGGGGACGCTGGCCCACGCGAAGCTATACGGGCTCGTCAGGTCTTCGCCGAGCTTGGTCACGCCGCGGAAGAATTCCACTTTGCTCACGGTGCCGTCACTATCGGAGGCAGTGGCATTGATCGTGATCGACGCGGGCGCGGTAAACCGCGCCCCGTTGGCGGGACTTGTGATGCTCACCGCCGGTGCGCCTTTGATGATGGTGAAGTAATCCGGTGTGGTACCGTTCTCACGCAAGAATCTCGCGTCCAAGCGGTTATTGTTAATGTCCAGAACCATGGAGCCCAGGTTGTTTAAGGAAATGCACATGGCTGGATGATTCAGCGTCCCGCCACCGATTTTTCCAGAACTGCCCGCCACCGCGTACACCGCGCCCTTGCCGCTGGAGAGCGCTTTCTTATAGGGGGTGGCACCGCGTCCACTCCCGCTATTGATCTTCATGGCGGCGGTCAGCGTGCTGGAGAGCCCGTAATGCCCATCCAACAGGAAAGAGCGTTCGTACGAGTGACTATGCCCAGTGAGCACTAGGTCCACGCCGCCCGCTTCGAGGATGGGCAGGATATTTTGCCGCATTTGCAGCAATTCGGTTTCGGTGTCCGAATTATGCGATCCCTTCGTGTACGGGGGGTGGTGAAAGAAGGCGATAATCCAGTCTTGCGTCGTATCGGCTAAGTCCAGTCTGAGCCAGTTCGCCATCGGACCCGTGGCGGAACGGGAGGTCTCAAAAGAATCCAAGCAGATGAAGTGGATACTGCCGTAGTCAAACGAATAATACGCTTCGGTGCCTGATGCCACGCCACCCGCTTCCGCGTTTTTCGGGAGCGTGAAGATGTTGTAGTACGGGCCGGTCTGCGTGGCTGAGTCCGCCGAGGCTCCATCATGATTGCCCAGGGTGGGCCATAAGACGGACTGGCGCAGGAAGTTCGGATACATATTGAAGACGGCGGCTTGAAACTCGGCATCAGTCCCTGTTTCATACGCATTATCGCCCAGCATGAGCCAGAGGTCCGTGTAGCGTGTCCCCGCGAAGGTGGTGTACGCGTTGCGCACGGCGGCCTGGTTGGCATCTTTGGTCCCGGCGTCGCCAAGTACCCAAACGCGCGTTGCTTTGGCCGTGCCGATCGGTGGCGAAGTCAGGAAGAAGTGAGTGGCGTCGTTGCCAGCGAGTGTGACGGTCGTATGGCCCACCGAGTAAAAATACTTGGTGTTGGGTGACAAGCCGATGAGCTTCACTTCATGTTCCGTGCGGGCGCTTGTCTCCGCGGCTTGCAGTGTCAGACTCCCTTGAGTCGTGCCGTAGCGTACAACGCCAACGACGGCGGTACTCGTTCGCCAGCGGACCACGATGCTATTGGGCGTCCCGCTTTGCAGATAGGGGACCCGTGTGAGGGTTTGCGCGGATGCCGGCGGAACCGACACCACGCCCAGGATGATGACAGAGATGGCCGTCAAAATTTTCCGTCGTAGACTGTGCATGCGTGCTTTCCTTTGGGGATACTTTGGAAGCGGACCCTGTCGGTTTTCACTGTTTGTTTTCGCTGTTGGGTTTCACCGTCGAAGAGGGGCTAAGCCGCGCTAACTGCTTACGTGCCTGAGTTTCCAGCGCGATGGTCTTTTCCTGATTCCGTTGGCGAATCGGCAGCGCGGCAATGGCGGCTAACGCTTCCGTCAACGCGATCCGTGCTTCCTCTACTTGTCCGGCTTGTTCCAGAATCTCCGCTTTGCGCACTAATCAGCTTTCTTTCCGTTGCGCGCGCGCGGTCACGTGCGCAAGGCGCTGGAGCGCACTGTCATACCGTTTCAAGGAGCATTCTAGCTCAATGGCTTGGAGTTGGAGCGTGACGAGAGGGCCGAGCCGGGTGATGCCTTCATCGAGACCACGAAGGGCCTCGTCGAAATGGTCAGGACCCGCCGAGATCAGGGCCTGCGCCCGTTCCAGGTAGGGATCGGGGGTCGGGTCGGACAGGCGTGCGATCATGTGGGTGAAATCCACCGCCGCCGCCGCGAACTGCTGGAGTTTCACGAGGGTGCGCGCGCGGATCAATAATGCGC
>JABFSC010000559.1 GCA_013140885.1 Deltaproteobacteria bacterium
GGGTGGGTGTGGGTTCTCGTTGGAATTGAGCTTAATGTACTGCTGATCCTGCGGCTGTTCGCCGGGCACGTAGCCGCGCATGCGCTGGATCGTGGGACGGATCGCATTGAGACGAGAAAACGACAAGCGGTAACTCCTTGTTGAAGATGGCTCTTCCTATATCTCACTTGGCCGAGCGAAAGAAGCCTCTGACCGGGCAGAAAAAGTTGCAGATGCTCCCTGCTTTTGCTACTCAAGGAAGCGCTTCCGACGCCGATACTATTCATACTACCGGGAAACTACCTGCATGATGGGTTGGGGGGGGGCGATGGATTACACCGCGGGAGGAATAATGAATACGAGATTGGTTGGTCGATGCAAAGCGCTTCTTTTGATTCCCATGGTTGCGCTACTTCTCTATACCTCCGTCCACGCGGAGGAGGGAGAGAGCATGAATGCCGCTCTGCCAGCGGAATTTCCGTATCCGAAGGGGTTGCGGCCACAAGTCGAGTTTTGGAAAAAAATCTTCGCGGTCTATTCTCGCTACCAGAGCGTCATTCACGACAGCGAGACCATGCAAATTTATCGGGTGCTGGACTTTCGTCGTCTGCGCGACGAGGAAGGACTGGATGACGCGACCATTAGTCAGATCAAACAGGATCAGACCAATCTCGAAATCGAGATGCTGCGGTTGACCCTCGCCAAGCTCCAACGCTGTGTTGAGGGCACCGAGAGCTGCGAGGCTCTGGATGCGGACGAACAGAAAATCTGGGACATGTATAAGGGCGTCGATGATCCAGAGCGGTTTCGCGAGGCGGCGGGCGAGGATCGGCTCCGCTCACAAACGGGAGTGCGCGAACGGTTTCAAGAAGGCGTGCAGACCTCGCGTCGCTACCTCAAGGCGATGGAAGAGATTTTTCGTCGTGAAGGACTCCCCGTGGAGCTGACGCGCCTACCGCTGATTGAGTCCAGCTTCAATCTGCAAGCGACCTCGAAAGTGGGGGCGTCCGGTATCTGGCAATTCATGCCGTCCACTGGGCGCATCTACGATATGCGGGTGGGTGATCATATTGATGAGCGTCGTGACCCACTGATCGCCACCGAAGCGGCGGCGCGATTTCTGCGCGACAATTATGAGCGGCTCGGCAGTTGGCCGTTGGCGATCACGGCCTACAATCATGGGCCTGGTGGGATGGCGAATGCGGTGAGTACGGTCGGCTCAAGCGACATCGCCGACATTATTCGCTCGTACCGTGGACGCGCGTTCGGGTTTGCCTCGCGCAACTTCTACCCTGAATTCCTCGCGGCTATTGAGGTCGAGAAAAATGCCAAGCGCCATTTCGGGCCGCTCGAAGAGGAAGAGGCGATCGCGTATGACGAGGTGTACATTGACCAGCCCGTCTCATTGAACCCGGTGGCCGAATGGGCGAACACAAGCAGTGAGGAATTGCGGTCGTTGAATCCCGCGTTAGGGAGCGCGATCCACGCCGGAGACGCGTCGGTGCCACGGGGGTATCAATTACGAGTGCCTTCTGGAACAGCGGTGGCCGTTCAGGAGCGGTATGCCGTGTGGCAAGAGGCCGAGCGTGAACGGCTCGCGGCTTTGGAAAGAGCACGACAAGCACGCCTCGCGGAATTACGACAAGCCCGAGCCGCGCGACTCGCCTCGTTGCGAGCCCGCAGGGCAGCGTCTGGGAAAACTCGTGTTTCACGCACCAAAGGTGGCAAACGCTCGTCGGGTTCTGTCGTGCGAGTTTCGGATAATCGCGGCAAGAGACGACGAGGCTAAGCGGACACGCACAACTCCTCCTCCTTATGCACCATGCGGAAAGAAGGGAAAGCTCATGCTCACCGAACGACTCTCACGGAGGCAGTTTCTGCACAGTGTTGGCGCGGCGACCGTCGCCGCCACCGTCGCTGGGCAGGTGACCACTGCATCACAAACTGTTCAAGCCGCGCCCACCCCCGGCGCGCTCCGCTTTGGCGTCCAGATTGTCCCGCAACACGCGACGTATGCCGATATTCTGCAAACCTGGCGCGAAGCGGACGACTTGGGCTTCGATACCGCCTTTCTCTTCGATCACTTCGTGCCGATTATGTCTGACCCCAATGGCCCCTGTTTCGAGGGGTGGACGCTGCTGGCCGCGCTCGCCGCGCAATCGAAACGGATCAAGTTGGGGTTGCTGGTGACCGGCAACACGTATCGCAACCCGGCGCTCCTGGCCAAAATGGCCGCGACGGTGGATCACATCAGCAATGGTCGCGTGATTCTGGGGCTTGGCGCGGCATGGTTCGAGGCGGAGCATACGGCATACGGCATTCCGTTTTACACGCCGGGTGAACGCGCGAAACGGTTGGGCGAAGCGGTGGAAGTTATCAAGCTCTTGTTTAGCCAACAGAAGAGCACCTTCAACGGCAAATATTATCAGCTCAAGGACGCGCTCTGTGAGCCGAAGCCCGTGCAGAAGCCGCACCCGCCGCTGCTCATTGGTGGGGTCGGTCCCAAACTCATCCAACCGTTAGCGGCCCGCCATGCTGATATCTGGCATTTTTTCCCAAGTGGCGGTGGAGATGATGTGGTCAAGAAGATGTGCGCGGACTTCGACGCCATCTGTCAGAAAGTAGGACGCGATCCCGCGCAAGTGGAGAAATCACTTTCACTCCGTGATCCGCAGCTTGTTGGAACGGCGGAGGAAATCCAGGGGCGCGTCAAAGCGCTGGCCGCTGTTGGGGTGCGCCATTTCATTCTCTCTCTGAC
>JABFSC010000692.1 GCA_013140885.1 Deltaproteobacteria bacterium
GGGTGGAGTATCCGCTTCTAGCTTAGCGGTGAGTTTGCTGAGTTGTGGCGGGACGGTCACGGAATAGTAGACGTTCACGCTATGCTCCCCCTCTTGCAGAATCATGGCGGCTTCCGGGTCGCGCTCGAACTCTTCCACCCCAAATCGGTGCTCGCCCTTGGCGAAATCTTGGAGAAACCGCAGGAATCCGGCGGAGCCGGGATATTGCTTGGTGATTTGGATGCGCTTGGTCGGTTCCGGCGGCTGCTTTTCTTCCCGTCGGCGCTCACGCTCGAAGCGGCGGTCACGTTCTCGTTCGAGGAAATAGAAATAAATCGTCAATGTGACGCTGCTACAACTTTGATAAGACCACTGAATAGTCGCTTGGGTTTCCATTCCCTCCGAAAAGTCTCGTGGACGAGTGGTGATGCGGTGCGACTTCCCCCCACACGAAATGGTGAGAATCGTTTGATCCTCCAAGAGTGGGGTCACGCCTTCGATGTCCGAACGACGACCCGCCCGAACCTGCACGGGATAGGCGCTATTCCCACTGAGGATCGGCTTGAGTTGTTTGTCCTCTTCAAGCGCCGTCGTGACCTCCGTGGGCAATGCCACCTTTGCCCCCAGCGGTCCCGTGCCGGTGAGTAATGGTTTGAGGAATTGATCCGAAAAAATGCCCGCTTTCCCGCCGGGTCCGTGCAACGCGGCGAGTCGTTCCGCTAGCGGCTTTCCGGCAAGCGGAGTGAGTACCTCATCGGTCCAGGCTTTTTGCACGTGCAGCCCAGCCTGCTCAATCACCAAGTCCCACACATAGCGAATCGGGTTTTGCAGCAACGGCAACAACACATTGGTGTCAGCGGGATTCGTGGATGCTTCACCTCCCGCGCCACCAGAGAGTTGGGTCGCCAGCACCAACGCGCGCTGCGTCGGGTTGGTCGATTCTTCCGGCGGCTTGCCCTCGGCGAACGCATCGCTCGCTAGGTTGAAAGAGGCTTCGGGTAAGGGTGGTTTCTTCAAGCGCTCGTGGATTTGCTTGAGCGCCTCCATGTAAGCTGGCTTTTGCTCATTCGCGATGTAGGCCCGCATCTGACTCGTCCACGGCGGCAAACTGGGTCCTCCGTCTTCGGTGATGAGCCAGGCCGAGATATTCATCCAGGCATCACGAATCACTCGTTGATAGGGAGATTCCTCGCCCAGCACGCGCATCGCTAGTGTCAGGCGTCTTTCCGAGCCTTTCCAACGCGCCTCGCCTTGCGGAAAGTCAGTCAGAAACTGTCGCCACTGATCGAGACAGTCGGTGATGTGTTGTTGGCGGAACTGACGGAGTTGGGAATTGACCTCGGGCACGGCATCTTGGATTTGTTGGAGCAGGGCCGCGATTTCTTGTTCCCAGGCTTTTTTCGTGCAGGCGGCTTGCACTTGCGGGATAGCAACGGCGGTGAGGGGCGGTGGGAGTTCCCAATAGTCTTCGTAGGTGATTGGGGGAGACCGCCGATTGACCAAGAGCAGCAGACGATCGAAGGTAAAATGCCGCGAGGAGAGTAACCGTTGCAGTCGTTGCTGGTCTTCAAGCAGGTCCTGCTGCAACGCCTCCTTGGGAGAGGGTTGCCACGCGAGATATGAGAGGTACGTGGTTTTGAGTTTGTCGATGTTGGGTTTCTGGGGCTGAGGGGCGCGTTGCGGCGGGTTCAGCATGAGCGCGTAGTCAGGTTGGGCGTCCGCAGCGATGGGCTCAGGACAACCGGTGGCTGAGGTGCAGTATTGACTGAGTTGGACCCGCCGCGCCACCAACAAGACCAGCGGGAGCGGGTCTTCGCTGGCTTCCACCGTGCGGTCAAGCGCGGCATTCAGTGGCGCGAGGACTTGGGTCTGAAAATGTTGGACATACTGTTGTCGTAATTCTTCTTCCAGGTGAAAACTGCGAGTGAACCAGAGGGTTTGCCAGCGCGAGCGTTGCTGGTTTTGTTGGGTGAGCGCTTGGAGCGCCTGACGGCAGGTGGTGGCACTGTCCACGGCGGGTTGTGGTGGCACGCGCGCTTCTGGCACTGGGCACTGGCTCCTATCCACCGAGGCGATGATCTGACCGTCAATGAAGGACGCGCGCACGAGAAACAGCGAGACGAGGACGACCACGCCGACACTGGTGCCCACACCAAAGAACCGGGTCCACCCGCGCCGCCGCTTTTCACGAGTGGTGGTGGTCACGAGACCACGATCGCGTGGCAAAATCGTCTGAAAGAGATCATGGAGAAAATAGTGCGTATTGCTCGCTTCACGGGCGGGCATGGCGTCCGGCACTTGCAGTTGGCGGCGCAATAACGAGAAAGGCGCGCCGCCTTGATACGCACTGGTGAAGAAAATGCCGCGAAACAGCGGCGTATGATACCGATTGTCAAAGCTGAACAGCGGCTTGGCGAACGCCAGCAGCGCGGTCTGTAACGCCTTGAATTCTTCCGGAAAGCAGAAAATCGGCTGCTTGAGCGTTTCGGGGATTTTGCCATCGAGCAACGACAGCCGAAAACGGTGAAGCCGATCATAGGTCGTTCGCAATCCGAGACTGAATCGCTCCAGCGTGTCCGTGCCAGGTACGGCGGGAAGGCCGGGAGTTGTGGATGCTGGAGTATCATCGACATAGCCAAGCACTTCACTCAACACCCGCGCGGGGAGTGGGGTGAAGAACGCGGAAAATCCCTCGATTTGATCACACTTGGTGACCAGCAGGTAAATGGGGAATTCACAGCCCAGCTCCCGTACCGCTTCCTCGATCCGTTCACGCAAGCGACTGGCGTCGGCGCGAATTTTCTCTTCCGACTGGGACGCGAGGGAATCGGCGGCCACGGTGACCAGCAGGCCATTGATGGGCTCATGCTCACGATAACGACGGAGCAGCCGCAGTAGTCGGTACCATTCCGCCCGATCACGGGCTTTATCCTCTTGGGCGACATAGCGGCTCCCCGTGTCGAGCACGACCGCGGTATTAGAAATCCACCAGTCGCAATTTTGCGTGGTCTCGCCGCTTGATGGGGTAATGAGCGGCGAGAACAGGTCTGCCCCTTTCACGACCGAGGTTTTCCCTGGTTGTCCCTCGCCGATGAGCAGATACCACGGCAGCACGTACAAAGGGTCCTCGCGCCCTTTCAGTTGAGGCAAGTCCTTCAGCGTTTGCAGGGCTTTGAGGAATTTGGCTTGAAACTCTTCTGGACTTTCTTGTCCGGCGGCGACGTATTCCGAGCCGGCCTGCTTGAGGAAATAGCGTTCACGGAGGAAAGGGACCCCGTAGCGAATCCCGACCACCAGCCCAATCACCAGCACCACGCCGACCACTGGCCAAAACCACGGACTGGCCCAGAATGCGCTTCCCCACCCCATTCCGTAGGTCGCGACCGCGACCAGAAGCACTCCGAGTGCCGCGATAATGTAGAGGGAATACTCCGACTCTAGCAGCGAGCGCAGGGAATAGAGCACGTAGCGAAAGGGATCAAGGGGAGACATATAATTGTTACTTGTCCGCGGTGGTAATGAAACAGTAATTCGCCGTCACGTCGGAGTTCGTCGGGTCTTGTAACACTCGTCGTAGCTCGGCGATGTAGGAGGTCGCTCCCTCATTGTTAGATGGCGCGACATTAAGTAGCCGGCGCGGGCTGGCAATGACCGTGACGAGTTCCGTGCCAAACGGCGACAGTATCTTCCATTCGGGCTTGCTGGTCGGGTCTCCAATAGTCAGCTTCAATTGATCCTGAAAGAAATTTTCCGGTTGCTCTGGATGAGGCACAAGGTGAGCCACGTTCTCTTTATCGGCGACGTAATAGTCGGCATACACGTACTGGAGCGGTTTTGGCGATGAGATGTCCACGATGAGATTTTCATTGTGATAGTAGGTGACGTCGCACCCCTTTTGCGGATGCACATCTAAACTCGCGCCGGTTGTCTGGGCGCGTTGGCGAATGGGGTCAAGCAGATCAACCACTTCGCAGAAGGGCCGGGCCATAAAGGAGAAGGTGTCCCGCACCTCAGTCACGCCCACCACTTGCTGGACCGCTTCGCGAATCTCTCGACCTTGGTCCGGGCTCTGCACTCGACCGAACAGATTGACTACACCATTCTGGATGTTGTCCGCCACTTCCACGCGGTGGCACTCGAACGGACGAATCGCCGCGCGGATGGCATCGAGCGACGGACCAGGAGGTGGCGGAGGACAGGTACAGTCCGCCTGACAGCCGAGTCCACCAGGACACAACGAGGCACTGGCCGTCAGATCACATTGTTCACCGGGATCAATACGCCCATTGCCGCAATTGCTGATGGGACGGAACCACCAAACTAACAGTAACACCGCGAGCGTGGACAGGATCACCCCAGGCCAGAAGAGCGAGGGAGGGCGCAAATGCACCTTAGCGGGCGGCGGCTGGATGTCGTAGGGTTGCGGGGTGACATGCTCTTTCTTTCTCTCGATTTCCAATAAATCGGGAAACGCGATCGGCACATGCTGCGCCCGCTCTCGGCGCATTTCGATGAGTTGATAATCCTGCTCCTCACTGTAATACCGGCCGCGAAACCCTAGACACAGGCAGAGATGATATATCTCGTTGACCTCTTTCTGGCTGGGCCGCAACTGTTCGAGGCGATCAAAGAACTCCACGCCGGCGTTAGCGGTATTATGGAGTTCGACTTGTAAGGGCGCATGTTGCCATTGCTGGAAGAATTCCTTGTTCTCCGCGAAGGTGGCTTTCAGCAGGATTTCATCAAGCCACGCGATCACCGCGAACCGCGCGTTATCATACTCTGGCTGAGCGATCTCGTGTCGCTTGACGAGGACTTTTTGCTCCTCCAGCAAGGCATTGATTTCCTTGCGGGTAGCGGAGAATGCACCACGCGCCGAAGCGGGCGTCTGCACAAACAGTAAAACGCGGACAATGAGCGGGGTGAAAATCTCCCGCAAACTGATGACTGCCTTCTCGTTATTCGCCATAAATGACGAGGAGCCGCATTTCGGTTTCGGGTGGGAGTTTACGGGAATCGGTCGAGTACACGGCGATATTCTGGCGCTTGCTAATCTGGAGCCAATGCGGAGAGCGCGGGTCGATGACGAAATACCGATAGTGCGCGCGCATCACCAACTCTTGGGGCGGTGTTTCGAGGGGCTCCAGCGTTAAGCCAGGGGTAAATGTCGGCATGATCTTCGGCATCTCTTCGCGCGAGGTGATTTTCCCCACTTCTTGGAGCAGCGCGAACATTTCACTCGGCTTCAGATCGGTTTTGATCGCGAGATAATAGCGATTGTCGCCAGTAAAGAACTTCGGATCCAGGGTCGCCGTGAAGAACTGGCCGTCATATTTGAGCAAGATGTCGCCAATGGGAGCGGTCGTCAGTTCATTAAGCAGCTCCTTGACACGGCGAGTGGCAAGGTCAAAGCATGGCCACAGTTGGTCATGGCGATACGGCAAAATAGCCTCATCTCCTTCGCGGGCACCAAGGACAGAGACCGTCTCCGAAAAAGAAGACAACTCTCCCACCAATTGACGCAGGAGCGCGTAAAGGGTGTAGGGATGCGCCTCGCCGCCTTCAAGATAATGATGAAAGAGGGGCACGTAGCGATTGAGGGTCTGGGTCATCAACAAATAGCCCAAGTCCCGCGTGCCAAGTTCAACCATCTGCTCTCCACGCCGGCGGCGGTATTGAGAGATTTCCTGGGCTTTGGCGGTAAGCAGATCGCGAATTTCCTTGGTGAGCGTTTCTAACACCGGGTCAGACCGAACGGTCACCGTCGGTGGAATATAGCGCTTGGACAGCACTCCGCCTTTGCCATCCGGCGAGCGCGAGATTTCGGCGATTTTCACCAACTCGTAGTCCTGGGCACGGCTGGTGGGCACATCGAAAAGAATATGGGCTTCATGCACCAGATATTGCAGGGAAGAAGGAGGATCGCCGCTCGCGTACAGGTCTGGCGCTTCGGCCTCTTCGAGAAAATAGCGGCGATGTTCGCCGCCACCAGCATTGCCATTGCCGCCGCCGTTCATCTCTCCATGTTGCCGCAGGTTGGTTTCTTCCAGTTGCAGACGCTTCAGCCCCAGATAAACGGAGAGCGGTCTGCCACCGGGATCCAGTTCCCGTTCAAACGAACGGGGCTCGACTTTAGCGTTACTGGGGCGCGTATCTCCCCGAAAACGGAGGATCGTGCCATCCCAAGTGACGACTTCACATTGTTCAAGCTCGAAAAGAAACGTCTGGAGCGCGGGCTCATTCAGCGTGAGGGACTTGATGCCCCAGCAATAGGGCAAGAACAATTGGAAAAAATTGCGCAGCCGCGCGTCATGGTACCAGTCTTGCTGCTGGAAATGATGGGGTTGAAGGAACATGCCTTGTCCCCAGAAGACCGGACGTAATGGTTCCATTGCAATGACCTACTGTTTTTTTTCTTCTTGACGAGATGATGACGGAAAAGTCGAACGGATTGCAAAACGGATACCCCGCGAACGTTACCTAACGCTGGCTCCGTTGGCAAGAGTGAGGAGCGTACCTCACGCGGAGGCGCGGAGAGAGGGCTTCGGGGGGAGTCCGCGCGTGGCAAATTGGGAACTTCGTTGACTTTCTTCACGGGGCTGTATTACAGTGGCGCGACACGACGCGCTGTAGCCCCCTCGTGATTCCCCAAACTCCCAGAGACTTTTTCAATAATAACTTCACCGATAGAGGGACAGCATGACAGCAAAAGAACTACTCGACGCGGGAAAACTTTCGGCCGCCATCGAACAACTGAACAAAGAGGTGAAAGCCCATCCAGCGGACGGGCGGCTGCGGACTTTTCTCTTTGAACTACTCTGCTTCGCCGGAGAGTACCAGCGAGCGGATCGTCAACTTGAGGTCATTGGCCACCAAAGCGCGTCCGCCGAAATTGGCGTGCAAGCCTATCGCCAACTGATGGAAGCGGAGAAAGCCCGGCAACGCTTGCTGAGCGATGGCTTGCAGCCGAACTTCTTGTTTCCCCCTCCTCCTTACGCGCGCCTTCATCTCGAAGCCATCAATCGCCTACGGGAAAACCGCCCAGCCGAAGCCAGAGCCCTCCTCGAAGAGGCGGGAAGTTCCTATCCCGTCATCACCGGACGCCTTGACGGACAACCCTTTACCGACTTTCAAGATAGCGACGTGCTCGTCGGCCCATTCCTCGAAGTCGTGATTCAGGGAAAATATACCTGGTTACCCTTCGCGCAAATCAAACGACTACAGGTGTCGCCCCCCAAAAAACTCCGCGAGTTGCTCTGGACGCAAGCCAGACTGGAAACGACCACTGGCCCGGCTGGAGAAGTCTTCATCCCGGCGTTGTATGCCGGTTCCAGTACCAGCACGGATGAGCGCATCCAGCTTGGCCGCATGACCGACTGGCTACCTGTGGGAGAGGGATTGACTCGTGGCGTTGGGCAGCGATTGTTTCTTGTCGATGATACTGAACGGGCCATCCTCGAAGTGCAAGACGTGGAGTTTGACACACCAGTTGAGAGTTGAGAGTTGGAACCTGAAACTCGGACCTTGGACTTTGGACCTTAGACCTTGGACTTAAAAAAACATGCCGTCACCCCAAACGATTGAATTCGAAGCGCTCTTAGCCCCAATCGCGGGAGACAACCCCGCCGGAGAATCACTCCGGTATGAAGGGACCTACGACATTATTCAAGAGCAAATCCACGAAGAAGAGGCTCTTGAGCAGGGGGACTGGCAGCGGGAAACCAAAGCGGCCGACTGGCGGGCCGCGGAGACCACCACGAGTCAAGCGCTCGCGACCAAAAGTAAAGACCTCCAGCTCGCGGCATGGCTGACCATGTCGCTGGTCAAGCGGCACGGCTTCGCTGGACTCCGGGACGGATGCCGCTTATTGCGGGAGTTAGCAGAACAATTCTGGGACTCGCTCTATCCAGAACTTGAAGACGGCGATGCGGAATTTCGTGCTGGCCCTGTAGAAGGACTGAACGGGCGGTTGCCGTTGCTCATTAAACAAATCCCGCTCACAAAATCGAGCGAGGCTGTCTACACCTGGCTTCATTGGGAAGAAGCCCGAGTAGTGGACAATTTCGCGCGCCAGAACCAGGAAGAAGCGCTGCAAGCGGCCCTGGCGGACGGGAAAGTGTCGAGTGAGCAGGTGAACAAGGCGGTCGCGGCCACCCCGCGCGCGTTTTACGAGGCCCTGCTCGAAGACATGCAGCAGAGCAAGGAGGAATGCGAACAGCTCGACCGCGTGTCAGACGAGAAATTTGGCCGCTCCGCGCCAAGCCTTCTCGACATTAAGAAGACGATTGATGAGTGTCTCGATTTCATTAAGAGCACGGTCAAGAAAAAACGGGCGCAAGAAGGGATTCGCGACGAAGCCGAGGAGCAGGCGACCACACCCAATGGTCTCGACGAAGGTGCTGGATTTCAGGAGCAAGAAATGCCTCCCGTTGGCGTGGGTTCCGGCAGTGTCCCTTTCGACCCGGTCAACCGCACCGATGCCCTCCGTCGGTTGGAAGCGGTCGCCGCGTTTTTTCGGCGCACGGAACCGCATAGTCCGGTCTCGTATCTCGTGCAGCGCGCGGCCCGATGGGGGCGGATGCCGCTTGAAGAATGGCTCCAAGAAGTGATTAAGAGTGAAGATGTCCTGGGGCAATTGCGAGAAACGTTAGGAATTAAAGTCGCCACCCCCAGTAC
>JABFSC010000061.1 GCA_013140885.1 Deltaproteobacteria bacterium
GAACTCCTGAATGATTTTTGCCCCTTTGGGTGTGGTTTCCCGTTCCAGGAGCAGGACCTCAGCCAAGATTTTGTGGACATTCTGCGGACGGCGGTCGAGATGCGGGGTCGGGGAAAGCTGTAGCAATTGTTGCAAGAGGCCATTCAACCGGTCAATCTCACGGAGCATGACCGTCGTATACTCAACCGCGGACGGGTCGTGGAGGACTTTTCGTTGCAGGAGCTGCGTCGCGCCGCGAATGCCAGCCAGAGGATTTTTGATTTCATGAGCGAGCCCAGCGGCGATGACGCCAAGCTGCGCGAGGTGGGTCGCTTCCTGTTCTTCTTTCTGGAACTCTTTTTGATGCGCGAGATCATAAAACACCAGCACCAGGCCGAGCGCGGTGCCCTCGCCGGTGATAATGGGCGAGCAGGAGAGACGTATCGGAGTTGAGCGTGAGAGGCGAGTTTGCAACATCCCCTCGCTGGCGGTCGCGCGCGCGCCGAAAGTGATAGTGCGCTCAATGATGTCAACAATCCACGGGTTGAGCGCGAACGCTTCACGGTACGGATGCGCGAAGAGGTGAGCCTGAGAGAGGCCCAGCAGTTGTTCGGCGGCGGCGTTGAGGAAACGAATCACCTGGGTTTGATCAATGACCAGCAGCCCTTCTTCGATACTACTGAGAATATGATCCCAATGGTGAGCGGGAAAATCCGTCGGTGTACGTGTGGGAGGGGAGTTTTTTTTGGTTGGCACAGTGACTGATGTCCCTGTCAAACCTCCGCAGGTATGTCAAGGCGGGGTTGCCAACCGCGGGGACAGGCGGATATGGTGCGGCCCATGCGAGTGCCGGAATCGTCTTGCCAACACATTGCTGACCGCATGCTGACGGTGCTGAGCGAGAAAAACTTGATTCGCCTGCGTGGCGAAAGAAAGAGTCTCGTCGATAAAGTGACCGCGACGCTGCTCGACAACTTCCGCCAGGAAGAGGTGATCGAGAAAGATGCCGAACGGCTCGCTGATGAACACCTCCGGTCCGCTCCAGGTGGGGTGGATAGACGCCGCGTGGTCCAGATGATTAAACAACGCCTCGCTGAAGAACGCCGCTTTGCTCTATGAGTATACAGCTCTCCGATAATCGCATCACCGCCTTGGCGCGTCAGATGTTGCGGGTGATCGCCGCCGAAGGCGAAGTCGTGAACGAACGGTCCGCGTTGGCCGAAGTAAAACGGCTGCTCGCTGAAAATTTTCAGCGAGACGACAAGATTGACGAGCTGGTGCGGCGCAAAATCGCCTCCCTCTCGCGTCGCGTGGTTCCTGGAAGCACGGAATGGGACGTGCTCTACCGGCGCTACTCCGAGGAAGAGGCGAGAAAACACAAATTTTAACCCGCGCTTCCCTTGACAACGAAGTGATGGTGATTAACTTGCGGTTCGTCCGCGGTCGGTACACACGAGCGGACAACCCCAACAGTAGAGTCCTTCAATTGTAAATCAGTATTCGTAAGGAGAAAGGAGACGACCTATGAAGATTCGGCCGTTGCAGGATCGGATTATTGTCAAACGGATCGCCGAGGAAGAAAAGACCAAAGGCGGTATTATCATCCCCGACACAGCGAAGGAAAAGCCCCAAGAGGGGAAAGTGACCGCTGTGGGTAAAGGAAAAGCGAACGAGGACGGCAAAGTCACCCCTCTGGACGTGAAAGTGGGCGACAAGGTGTTGTTTGGCAAGTATTCGGGTACGGAAATCAAAGTCGATGGCGAAGAACACCTAATTATGCGCGAAGACGACATTCTCGGAGTGATCGAGTAAGCGCAGCCTGATTCAGGAAAGGAGGAACAAGAATGGGAGCCAAAATCGTAAAGTTTAGTCAAGATGCGAGAGATCGGATTCTCAGAGGGGTCAATCTCTTAGCTGACACAGTGACGGTAACCTTGGGACCCAAGGGCCGGAACGTGGTCATTGAAAAATCCTTCGGTGCCCCGGTCGTCACCAAAGACGGCGTGACCGTGGCCAAGGAAATCGAACTCGAAGACAAATTCGAGAACATGGGCGCGCAGATGGTGAAAGAGGTCGCGAGCAAGACCTCCGATGTCGCCGGCGACGGGACCACCACCGCGACCGTCCTCGCCCGCGCGATCTACTCCGAAGGCGTGAAGCTGGTCGCCGCTGGCCATGATCCGATGAGCATCAAACGCGGGATCGACAAAGCCGTGACCGCGGTGATCGCCGAGCTGAAAGGGCTGTCCAAGCCCACTCGCGATCAAAAAGAAATCGCCCAGGTTGGCACCATCTCCGCCAACAACGACGCGACCATCGGTGAGATCATCGCCGAGGCCATGAACAAGGTCGGCAAGGAAGGCGTCATCACCGTTGAAGAGGCCAAAGGGCTGGAGACCAACCTTGATGTCGTGGAAGGGATGCAGTTCGACCGTGGGTATCTCTCCCCGTATTTCGTGACCGATCCTGAGCGGATGGAATGCGTCTATGATGACGTCTACATCCTCATCAATGAAAAGAAGATTTCCGGCATGAAGGACCTGCTGCCGGTGTTGGAGCAAGTCGCCAAGAGTGGTCGTCCGCTGATCATCATCGCGGAAGACATCGAAGGCGAAGCGCTCGCGACATTGGTGGTCAACAAGATTCGTGGCACGTTGCAATGCGTGGCCGTGAAAGCCCCTGGGTTTGGCGACCGCCGCAAAGCGATGTTGGAAGACATCGCCATTCTGACGGGCGGGCGCGTGATCGCCGAGGAGCTGGGCGAGAAGCTCGAAAACCTCACCCTGACGAACTTGGGCCGCGCGAAACGCATCGTCGTGGACAAGGACAACTGCACCGTTGTTGACGGCGCTGGCAAGAAGGCCGACATCCAAGGTCGCATTGCCCAGATTCGCGCGCAGATCGGCGAGACAACCTCCGATTACGACCGTGAGAAGCTGCAAGAGCGCTTGGCGAAGATGATCGGCGGCGTGGCGGTGATTAAGGTTGGCGCGGCCACCGAAATCGAAATGAAAGAGAAGAAGGCCCGCGTGGAAGATGCCCTGCATGCGACTCGCGCGGCGGTGGAAGAAGGCATTGTTCCTGGTGGTGGCGTGGCGCTCATCCGTGCCTCCAGCGCGTTGGCGAAAGTTGATGCCAACGAGGAAGAGATGGTTGGTGTGGGCATCGTGCGCAAGGCGCTTCAAGAGCCGTGTCGGTGGATTTCCACCAACGCTGGGGAAGAAGGGTCGATTGTGCTCGACAAGATTCGCAATGGCAAAGGCCCGTTTGGTTTCAATGCGGCCACTGGCGAATATGAAGACCTGATTAAAGCTGGGATTATCGATCCGACCAAAGTCGTGCGCACCGCGCTCCAGAATGCGGCGTCGGTTGCTGGCTTGCTGCTTACGACCGAAGCGACGATTGCCGATAAGCCCGACGAGAAGGGTGGTGGCGGTATGCCTCAGATGCCTCCGGGCGGTATGGGTGGCATGGGTGGTATGGGCGGCATGATGTAGTCTGTCCCCCCGTTCACGTCCTGTTGATGAATGAGACGGCCCTACCAGGGTAACTTGGTAGGGCCGTCTTCTTTTGTGGGTGCTGGAGAAGGGGCACAGATGGCTGGCGACTACTTCGGTAACCCCGTGATCCGAATCCCCGCTGAATGCACTTTGTTGAGGATATTCAAGCGAATCAGCAACGCCGTGATCGGTTCAATCTGACGAGCGGCTTCGATGGGGCCGACATTGACGGAGCGAATGCCCTTGCCGAGTTTGTCGATCAGTTTCATCACCGTGGGCCGCGCGTCCTTGTGGCCGCAGACGAGCACATCACAGTCAATTTCCGCGTTCACATCGCGCAGTAAATGAGCGGAGATGTTCTGTAACGCGCAGACAACCTGCACGTCTGGCCCCAAGACTTGTTGCGCTTCCTCGCTGGCTGATCCCGCCGCGGGCATGATGACCCGACGAGCGTTTTCTGGATCAAGCGGCACCGACACCTCGACGAAAATTTTTCCCTTGAGTTGCTCTTTCACACTCTCCAACGTGGCGACATGCGCGGAGTAGGGGACGGTCAGCACCGCGATATCCGCTTCCGCCGCCGCCGTGACATTGTCAGTCCCTTTCAGCAGGTCCTTGCCGAGTTCTTGGTTCAACTCAATGGCGGTTTTTTCCCCTTTCTCTTTTTGTCGTGAGCCGATGATGACGGTTTCACCCGCTAATGCCCAACGTAACGCCAACCCTGGTCCTTGCTCGCCCGTGCCGCCTAAAATTGCGATTTTCATTCTTGCTGTTCCTCCTAACGTGTTTCCCTACCGAACTGATGCCTTGATGTACTTGCGTGTGACGGGTGACAGATCGTTCGGATCGACCATCACTTCGATAATCACGAACGATGAAATTTTGCCCGCTTCGACTAACGCCGCGCGCAACTCCGCCACGGTGTTGACCTTGAACCCCGTGCCGCCCCAGGCTTCGGCCAGTGTGGCATACGGCCACGATGGCAAGTTCAACAGCTCCTGTCGTTCCGTGACCGGGCGAAAAATCCCCCAGCCACTATTGTTCATCAGGACGACAATGGGATTAAGTTTGTACCGTGGCGCATGCGCGAGTTCGGGGCCGGTCATCTGAAAAGCGCCATCGCCACACAGGACAATCGGGCGCACTCCGGTGCCGATCTGCGCGCCGATCGCGCCGGGTACGCCAAAGCCCATGGAGGCATAATAGCCTTGCGCCAGGTAGCTGCCCTCTACTTTAATATCGAGCCCCGCGAACAACATGTCACCCGCCTCGGCGACGACCATATAGTCGGTCTTCCCGTGCAAAAATTTGTTCACCTCGGACAGCATGTCCGAAACCTGGATGGTCCGTTGGTCCCCTCGTGGTTGCGCGGGCAGATTGTCGCAATAGGTGACTTTCTCGCGATGGGTTTTCAGTGGAGCCCGCAGTAGGGCTTTCACGTAATCACGCACGGTGACGTTGGTATAGGTGTGATAACTGATGTCGACTTTGTTCTGCACCGCCCAAATAGATTTTTCTTTCGGAAGCTGCGGCAGCCGCGCCCCCAGGTTCATGTCGGTGAGCAAGGTGCCGAGATTGAGCACCAGGTCGGCGGCATCGACTCGCTTGCGAATGGGAGGCGGTGAAATCTGGCCGATGTTGACACCCATGTATTGCGGGTGGTCCATGGGAAACGCTCCTTTGGCCAGGACCGTGCTCATACACGGGGCTCCCATCTTTTCGACGAGCGCAACGACGTCATTCGTGAGTTTGTAGCGGAACGTCTCAATGCCAACGATTACCGCTGGCTTCCGCGCGCGGTTGAACCGTTCGGTGGTCTCCCGCACGGCTTCGTCGACTTTATGAGCATCGGAGTGCGCGAACGATAACTTGCCGTCCCATTCCAGAATCTCCTTGGGCACTTCGATCTCCCGATCCACCATGTCTTGATGGATTTCGATATAGCCGGGTTGTTGGTGCAGCCAGATATTGCGCACGACCTCGTCAATGTCCGTGGCGGCGGTGCGTGGGTCGGCGATGACTTTGGCGGCGCAGGTAATTTCTTGGAAGATGCGGTGCTGGGACTCAATCTCCTTGGCTTGGTGGTGAATCAACACGCCGAGCTTACGTTTTTCTTCCCCAGGTCCGCCACTGATGACCAGAATCGGGACGCGCTCGGAGAAGGACCCGGCCACGGGATTGACGACGTTGAGTCCGCCCGCGCCATACGTGACACAGAGCACCCCAAGGGTCCCAGTCGCGCGGGCGTAGCCATCGACGGCGAATCCCGCCCCCGGTTCGTGGGAGAACGTCATGATTTTCATGCCGCGGGGCCTGCCGAATTTCATGAACAGTTGGATGACGAGATCACCTGGAATGCCAAAGAGATGGGTCACTCCGAGTTTCTGTAAATACGCGACGAGGTAGTCGCCCAGCAGCATGGATTTTTTCATTATGAAGATACTCGTCGTGCAAGCTGATGGTCTCGCGAGAACGACGGGGATTAGCCAAAAAACTGTTCAACGCTGCCAGAGATGACGGCGACGTCGCGAATGCCGTTATTGCGAAAAACGCGGAAGAGGAGCGTGTCTCCGGCCCGCTTGGCCCACAACTGGCCATAGAACTTGCGTCGGTCCGAGACATCTTGATTATCGACGGCGAGGACAACATCGCCAGACTTCAATCCCGCGGCGTCGCCCGGCCCACCAGGTAGAAGCCCTGCAATGACCAAATGGTCACGGAGAGTATAGGAATACATCCCAATCCACGCGCGGGAGGGTTGCGAGACACGTCGCCCGTAGCGAAGGAGTTCATCTTTATGCTGGAGAAAATGTTCGACAGGAATGGCTAACGAAAAACGTCCAACTTCATTGAGATTGAGCGAGGTGATCCCCACCATACGCCCTTTCATGTCGAACATCGGACCACCACCGGGGCCGGGATTCATCGCCGTGCAGATGAGGGCGCGGTCCGTGGCATATTCCCAGTAGGCATCAAAGGGGGCGGAGGACATGATCGCCCCACCGCTCACCCGTCTTCCGCCATCTTCCCCAGAGCTGGCCACCATAAAGACTTCGTCGCCCGGAGTGAGGTCTATGGAAGAGCTGAGGGGAGCGGGAGGAAAGCTGCCCCCCGAAATTTTCAGGACCGCGATTCCCGTGGTGAAGTCTTGCGCGGCGATTTCCGCCTCGTGCTGGGTATTGTCGAGGAGGAGCACCTGAATGGAGGTTGCCCCAATGACGATATAGTTGACCGTCAGGATATATCCGCTCGGATCGACGATGGCGCCCGACCCCATGCGCTCGGTGCCTAACAACATGGCCGAATGATGTTGCTGGGGAACCGAGGCTTGAATGCTGACAGTGGCAGGGACGACTTGTTCAATAAGTTTCACAGATGCGTTCACGATACTCCCTCATCAGGGAAAATTTGACCAAAGCTATGCACTCGTTTCCCTGAAAGCAACCCCACGCAAGCATAAATCCTTGTGATTGTTATTTTTTTGCCAAAGAGTGTTGCGATTTTGGCGCGTATTTCCCCAAAGTCAAGCGCCGCGGGTGTCGCTGCCGAGTGACATAACGGCCTAGTTTTTCAAGAAAATCAATGGGTTTTTCGTGTGTGGGCGGAAAGTGGAGAGAATCGTTGCGTGGGTGTGGGACTGGCCTCTATTTTGCTCATACGAAGGCGAGAAGAAAGGAGTGGGGCTGAGGATGACAAATTTTACGGACAATATGTTTCTCTCATTACACTGGACAGACGTCCTCTCATCAAATCAATTTTTCTCGGATCGCGTCCCCGCGGGGGAAAACGCGAACGAATTGGTCCTCAAATGGGCGGTCTTTACCGATGGGCTCCAGCGGTACTCGACCTTAGCGGCGGACCCTGACGCGCACTTCACCGAAGAGTTCCAAGAAGAAGAGGCTTGGCTCCTGGATGATGACCGCGAATGGCCCTTCTCCTTTGTTAATCTGAGCGAGACCTTCGGCTTTCAAACCGCATCACTGCGTGGTTCACTGTTAGCACGGAAAGAAGCCTGTCGTGCTAATGATGTAGCCGCTGAGGAGAAGAGGAAAACCCTGCGGGGCTTTCCGCAAATGTGACGATCGACGACAACACTTCGTGTCCCACTTCGTGCCCCACGCCAGGCGGATGTTTCCCTCCTTTTCATCCGTCTGGCGTTTTTTTTGTCTTGGCAGGCCAGTGTGAATCTTATAGGCTCTTCCGCCGGAGGGAGAGATGGATACAACAATCGACGGTCTGCGACTTCATTATGAACAAGAAGGACAGGGCTCCGACCTCGTTCTGATCCACGGCCTTGGCGGGAGTCTGCAAGAGTGGGACTCTTTCATGCCAGAGCTGTCGCGTACGCATCGTGTCCTGCGATGGGATGTCCGCGGATTCGGGCAGTCGGACAAACCAGCCGGACCCTATACCCCACAACTGTTCGCGCGTGATTTAGCCGGACTCGTGCGCACCTTGGGCATCGCCAAGACCCACGTGGCTGGGATTTCCATGGGCGGTGTCATCGCCCAACGCTTTGCCCTCGACTATCCAGAGTTGCTGTCGTCCCTCACGTTAATCAGCACATCGAGTGAGGTGAGTGAGGCGGCGCGGGCGGCATGGGAAAAAACCGCCACGATCATTGAACAGCGTGGCTTCTCATCCAATACGGAAGCCGCGCAGCGTGTGTTCGCGCCGAGCTTCGCCAAAAGTTCCCCACACGCCATACAGGCGATGGCCGAACGCACCGCGACCAACGACCCCCGTGCGTATGCCGCCGCCGCTCGCGCCATCGGCTCCTACAACTGGACCGCGGAACTGGGTCGCATTCAGGCCCCGACGCTGATTCTCCAAGGGCGTGAAGACGTACTCACACCGCCAGGCGGGTCGGTCAAGCTGAGTCGGGGGATTCCACGCGCACGCTTGCTGATGATTCCCGATTGTGGGCATGTGGTGCCAGTGGAAAAACCGCTCCTGTTTCAGCAGACATTGCTCGCCTTTCTCGCTGGCGTGGATTTCAGTCGCGCGTAAAAAGTCTCGGAGCCTCGGAGAGTTCGGAGTTCGGAGTCTAAAAAAGTTCGGAGTTGGGAGTTGGGATCTTTTTAATCCGCAATCCGCAATTAAAAAAGTGGTGGAAGCGAACATAATGAATAATTGGATTACTCCCGAAGGTTACAAAACCGGG
>JABFSC010000730.1 GCA_013140885.1 Deltaproteobacteria bacterium
CCCTTTCTCCCGCAGGGCTGCGGACAACTTGACTGCCCAGGGTCGGTCGGCACTGCTGTAAGAGATAAAGACATCATAGCTGTAGTCAGGCATCGCCCTGGTCCTTTAGGCTTTTATAGTCTCGCACAGTTTGGGATTTTTCCGCGCAGCGAAGGGTCGAGAGGAGGGTGGCCGAGAGGGAGAGAATTTTCCTTCGTTGCCTTGCATAGATGAGCAAATCGTAGTGGCTATTGCCGCGCGCGTTGGATCAATGCCTCTCCTCTTGATTTTGCCCACCCGACTGCATCGTGCCGTCTGGCGCATGCTTCACGAATAGGACGTGAAATTTTATGGTACGCGGCTCCTTCTCACAAAAAATGAATTCTATGTCTGTGTTCCCGAGGGAACGGCGTTAGCGGACGGAGAGAGTGGTCCGACGGCAGGTCCAGTGCGTTGCTGCAACCGGAACCCGCGCAACAGCGAGGCGCGGCGGCGGGCATCGAGTTCCTGAAACTGGGCTTCACGTACGCGCGCTTGGAAGATGCTGAAGGCGCGTAGAGGTGAGCCAAGAATGCCACTACTCGGTTCGTTTTGTGAGGCCATTTGTCCACTGGCATCACTCACGAGAAAAATCGAACAGCCTTGCTCTAACAGACTCGCAACCCCCTGGTTGTCATGAACGCCACCATCGACTAACCGCACCGTCCTCTCTGGATAAATGGGCGGTTCATCGTCAATCTCCTTTCTCATAGATGGCTTACCGAGACCGCGAGAGTTGACTGCTGTAGTGGTGGTGAGGCGACAAGAGCAACACCAGGAAAGCGCCCCTGTCGTCTGTTCAGTGCTCCCCTCTATCGACAGGACGAGAGCAAAGTGGCGCAAAGTATATGCCACGCAACTCGACAAAAGCAAACGCCACACTCTTTCGCAAATAGAGGTCCGCGAGGACGTCTCTATCGCGTTTTTGTGGCAACTTTTGTTGACACTGAGTCAAGCCTTGTTCACAGAGGCGTTTGTAGAGGGCGGGTCACAAACGCTCGACTACAATCGGGAGCAACACCCGGAGACAACAGGTTGCCGCTGCTCACGGCCTTGTGTTAGAACCCCCGTATGCAACGCGCCAATTGTCAGGCTGGCAGAAGTTCCGGCAGATTGCAGAGAGAGAAAAGGACATGGATATGCATGCCGACCATCAAATCAGAGAACTGCTTGACCGCGAACAGATCCGTGATCTTGTCCATCGCTACTGCTGGGCGGTTGATCGTGGCACGCTGGAAGAGGTCATGGCGCTGTTCCACGAAGAGTGTCACTTGGCGTTAGTCCCTGGCAAGCGCTATGCGGGACGAGAAGCAACAACCAAGTGGTACGATGTCTATATGCAGAACCGCATGGAAGTCCTGCGCCATCTCATCCACAATCAAGTGACCACTATCACTGGCGACACCGCGATCTCAAAAAGTTATTTCGACGCTGTCGGCGATTTGAAGGGAGAGTCGATCACGGTCGCCGGATTTTACGAAGATACACTGCTGCGGGTGAATGGCGAGTGGAAATTCACCGAGAAGATCATCAAGTTGGATTTTCTCGTGCCACTTCAAGAAGGCTGGGGAGGAAAACGGATCAAGCGCAACTTGGTGCCGCGGGAGGTGTGAGTTCATTGCGCGCTTCCGCCTCAACCAAGGAGCTTCGCTTTCTCCAATCGTTGTTTGAGCGCGGAACGGCGGCCATGCACCGTCTGAAATTGACGAAATCGCTGCATGAAGTCCGTGCGCGTGTTGGTGAGGGTCGCCGCGTCCGAGAGATCGACCAGCAAGTCCCGCGCGCGGTCGTAGGTCGAGGCGATTTGCTGCTCCGCCAGTTTCCCCACTTGCTTCCACTGCTTCTCCACGTCTTGCGCGAGAGTCGTCAGATAGCGCTCCCGTTCTTGGCGTTTTTTCTCCAGCTCTTTTTGTTTCCGCTTTGCTTCCCGTGCGCGCCGTTCGACACGGGCTTTCCCGATCAATTGCCGGATCTCGGCCACCGAACGGCGATTGTCCGCTGCTTTGCCGAGCGATGAGGATGCACGTTGCGTCTCCGTATACGCGCGCCGCAGCAACTGCTCCGCCTGTCGAGCCTCTCCTTGCAGGATCAGCAAAAGATATTTGCGCGCGTCGTCCGCCGCGACTTGTGCGACCCACTTCGCCATTTCTTTACTTGTGTCACGTGGGGAAGTCGCATCAACGCTGGCGGTTGCCGCGGCTGCCACCAAGTCCGGGCTGAGATCAAGAAACTCCACCAGTGCTTTCTGCGCCGCCGTGAGCGAACCCAACCCCACCGGGAGTGGTGGCTCAATATCATCGGGTTTGACGCCACCCGACATCTCATAGGCCATATCCTCATCATCCGAGAGGTCGTCATCCACCAAGTCACCAGGAAAGCTCCACTGCACGCCGGTGAGCCAGCCAAGGTACAGCGCGCGATAATCTCCACGCTCAAGCTCCTCACGCAGAGGCGTCAGCCGGGCCATCCACCCTTCCCCCTCAGTCCACTCGTCATCCGGTTCTTCCGTACTCCGTTCCCATTGCAAGAGGAGATGCGACTTCGTCGTCCAAAACTTGAAGCAGTCACTCACGACACACTGCGCCAACATCTTTTCATCCACACTTCCTCTGGGGAGCCGTAACATCAGCGTGCGCGTCCCCCAATTCGCCACGTACACATGCGCGTCGAAATACTTCTCCATCAGTTTCGCGGGGGAATCCTTCAGATTTCCGAAATTGTAGACATTGGAAAAGCGGGTGGATGTAATATCGGCGCGACTCGAAACCGCGCGTAGCGCTGCAATTTCCGACTTCTCCAGAGGGCGATCAAGCGCGAGAAATTCGTAATACTGGTACTCCATTGGTCGTTTCCTCCTCTCAGTTCCAGACAAAACAGGTCGCACTGTACCATGCCCGCGCTGCTGCTCAATCCGTGGCATGGCTTGTGGACAACTGGTTGCTGGTTCTCACAGCCTTGTGTTAGAACCTGCGGAGCGACGCGGCGATTCCGGCCACACGGCTAGAGGAGACAAGGACGATGGAACCATTGGACTACCAACAAGCTCTGATAGACGAAGCAAAGGACCTTCCTGAAGAGGTCTGGCCCAATTTGTTGCGGATTGTCCGCTTATTCAAAGGGGCCTAGGCTATCGGATAGCTCGCGAACTGTGGACGTTGAACCTGAAAGGAGCCCAGCATGTCCCCCCTCGGCCTCGTCCTCTATCACGGCATCGACAGCGGCGCGGAACTGCGCGAGTACGGTCGCATCGCCGAAGACAATGGCTTCGACTCCCTGTGGGTCACGGAACGGTACTTTCACGAGGAAACCTTCTCCTTGCTCGGCTTCCTGGCCGCTGCGACGCAACGCCTCACACTCGGCGTCGGCGTCGTGAATCCCTACACCCGCAATCCCGCGTTGCTCGCAATGGCGAGCGCAACGCTGGACCGCATCAGTGGCGGTCGTTTCGTGTTGGGCCTCGGTCGGAGTGAAAAAGCCGTCATCCAAGACAAGATGGGAATTCCGTATGGTGACTCACGCGCGGCGCTCATCAAAACAGTCAGCCAGCTTCGCAAACTGTTCGCTGGTGAGCGCGTCACGACCCAGGAAGGCTGCAACAAGTTGCAAGCGGTCAAGCTGGCGACGACGCCGATCCAACCACAGCTGCCGATCTATCTCGCGGGTATCGGCACCAAAGGACTGCGCCTGGTGGGAGAAATCGCCGACGGAGTCGTGCTCAACGCCTATGTCCCACCCGCGTATGTACGCTACGCGGTCGCGGAAATCCGCGCCGCCGCTGCCGCCGCTGGCCGCGATCCCAATGCCATTGATATCGCCTGCATGCTCGTCATTCGCCTCACCGACGATCCCGCCAAGATGCGCGCGACACTGAAACAACGCATCGTCCGTTTGTTTGAGGAGCCATACGTCGGAGAGATTCTGCTCGACAAAGGTGGGTTCGATCCGTCGATTCTCCCCCGATTGCGCGCGATCATCAAAAGCGACGGGGAAAAAGCGGCGGTCCCACTCATCACGGACGCGATGGTCGATGCCTTCTATGTCGTCGGCTCGGCCACGCAGTGCCAAGAGCGCATTGCCGAGTATCGGCAAGCCGGTGTCACGACGCCACTGCTGCTCCCTCGGCTTGAGGACTACGGTGCGGTGGCCACAACATTGAACAACGCCTGAACGTGCGATAGAGAAGGACGCATTCATCATAAGGAGGGACCCATGAAACCAGCGGAAGTCCAATCAGAGATGACCACCTATCCCGGTCAGAACGGTACCAAGATCAACGCCTACCTGAGTCGTCCGGTCGCGCCTGGGCGCTATCCGGGGGTAATCGTGATTATGGAAGCGTTTGGGCTGAACGACCACATCAAGGATGTGGCGCGACGGTTCGCGGCGGAAGGATATGTCGCGCTGGCCCCGGACATGTACACCCGTGAAGGTTCGCCCGATCCGAGCAATATCAACGATGTCATTAAGATCATGTTCTCCGTGCCTGATTCGCAGGCAATGGCCGATCTGGATGGTGGCGCGGTGTTTCTCAAGGGGCGACCGGACTCGAACGGCAAAGTCGGCGCGATCGGCTTCTGCTCTGGCGGTCGCTATACGTTGATGTTCGGCTGCACGAGTAAGAACCTTGACGCGGCGGCGGATTCAGCCGGCGGGTTCATTATTCAAGATGAACATACGCCGCAACGACCAGTGTCACCGATTGATATGGTGCCGAATCTGTCGTGTCCGTTGTTGGGACTATTCGGGGAAGAAGACCCGAATCCGTCACCCGCGCATGCCGACCGGCTTAAAGCGGAACTGGATAAGTACAAGAAGACATACGAGTTCCGCATGTATCCCAACGCGGGACATGCGTTCTTCGCGGACTATCGCCCGTCGTATCGCCCCGTCGCCGCGCAGGACATGTGGCATCGCGTGCTCACGTTTTATGGCAAGTATCTCAAGACGGCGTAACCTGCCGACACCGTCGTCCCTACTCAAGTTCCCTCTCTCAGAGGGACAGAGGCGGCGACTCCGGCCGCCGCCCTGATTTCCTTGAATCGGTATTCCAGTAAGCGGATAAATGGATGAGGAGCCGGATAACATTGGAATCCATGTTCGTGCCATGTTGCCCAACTTGCAAATAACACCCAGAATTCATTTCGAGAATCGGCACCTCAACTCTTGCAAACGACGAAGGAATCACACATGATCCAGGGAGTTGCAGGATTGGTTGATTTTGCTGAAACGGCAAGGGTTGCCGTTTTGCATTGGGCCAGCTAACAAGCGTTAGACAGGCAATACGGCAGTCATGGCAGGAGACGAAGATTACATAGCCGGTAAGCGTCCGTACCGGATCTATGTCAGCAAGGAGTTTTCAGTGAGCGATTTTGGTGGGCCTAGACCCGCCAGATATATCTCACGGGTTCTGGAATCAGGCGAACGTGAGGGGTTCGTACAACTCGAAGAAGAGTTGATCCTTCGCACCACCCCTTCAGGAAGACAACAGATCAAGGCGCTTTTCTACGTTGACGACCGAAACATCGAATCGCTCACTCTTCAGCGATTCTCCACAAACACCGACAAGCCTCACGAAGCAACACGCTTTTCACTTCGAGGAGAGGAAGTGAATAAACTCCTCGAACTTGCATCACTCATAAAGACCGCACGCTTTACAGCCCAAGATAAGGTCCGAATTGACCAAGACTCCTTGGTTCAATTTACTGTTACTGAGGAGGCCGCGCGCGCGATCGCCAAAGCCAACCCTAATCTTATTGCCGAAATCGCTGAGCGCGACATAACCGAGCGCGACATCATAGCACTCGCGTACCGGAAGCACGCTCTTGAGCGTTTCCACCACATGCTCTCCGACCCCGACTTTTTTGAACGAGAGAGGGCAAGTATAGGAAAGGCGCGAGACGAAGATGTTTGGCAGGCATTTTTCGAGAAGAATTCGTGGATCTTCGGCTACGGACTCTTCTATGTCTTCACTTCCAGGTTGGACGAACGAAAACTGGAACAAGTGGTAGCTGGTGCCTCATTGCGCGGAGCCGGAAAACGCGTAGATGCTTTGCTCAGAACCCGAGGAGTGATGAGCTCCCTGTGCTTCGTGGAGCTCAAGACTTCCAAGGCGGGGTTGCTTGAACGAGAGGCATTTCGCCCAGACGCTTGGGCGGTATCAAGGGACTTGGCTGGCGCTGTCGCGCAGGTGCAACGAACCGTCCAAAGCGCTCAGGAAAACATTGGAAGACGGCTCGAACCGCGAGATAAAGAGGGAAATCCAACAGGCGAAGCACTATACCTTTTCCAACCACGCTCCGTGGTGGTCATTGGTCGTCTTGAAGAGTTCCGAACGGAACATGGGGTCAACGAGGCAAAGTTCAGCTCCTTCGAGATCTTTCGTGGAAATCTCGGCGCGCCAGAGGTGATTACCTTTGATGAATTGTACGAACGTGCGAAATTCATTATAGAAGCGTCAGAGTACCCGGAAGACATTGCATGAAAATGGGATATGGAGATCAAGAAAATCTTTTTGATAGTGCTTGATATCAACGGTTACGCGAATATTTAGAATAACGTCATGTTTACCGTCTCGGATCTGCACGATGCTTTCATGGAACTCGGCTCACGCGCCCGGCACGAGGGCAAGGTCATAGACATTGCTGTCTATGGTGGGTCAGCCTTGATGCTGGCTTCTAATTTCCGCGTGACCACGCGAGATGTCGATGCCGTGGCCGAAGAGAGTCAAGAAACGCTGACTCGCTTGGCGGAAGAGGTCGCCCGTCTCCGCGACTGGCCCAGCGATTGGCTGAATGACGGCGTTCGCACCTATCTGAGTCCGCACGTCAACGACCTTCAGGAGCACCATGCGCTGTTGCGCACCTACCCTTCAGAACAAGAACCCGGTTTGCGCGTCTTTGTTCCCACTGCCGAATATCTGTTGGCGATGAAACTCATGGCGATGCGCATCGACCCGGCTGGCGGCAAGAGCGATACCGCTGACATTCTCAATCTGCTTGCGGTCGTCGGATTGAAGACGGAACAAGAGGTGATCGATTTCGCGGCGAGTTTTTATCCAGAGGCGAAGATTAGCGCGCGTTTGCATCTCGGCATTCGCGAGTTGTGGCGCGCGAAAGACACCCACCCACAGGAAGGCCACCATGTCACGCCCTCATACCTTGGCCGAGGTCGCCCGTCGTCGTAACGCGGGCGAGGACTTCAGCTTCTTATTGCGCGAGTTTCTCGACGAGTTTTACGCCGCCGTACGCAAAGGGGACGCCGCCGCGCTCATTACTGACGAGCCGCCTCCGGTCCCGGATGACAGGGAACACGCTTCGCTGGGAGCGATTGGGGAACATCTCGCTCGCCGGTGGCACCTGCCGATCCCGGCATGGACGGACGACCCATCACGGTTTCTGCGTCGCCCCTACTTCACCACGAGTATTGAAGGACTCAAAGCCTTGCTGCTCGTCGAAAGCCCGCTCGCCTTCCGCCGCCGACTCATCTTCACTGAGGCTGAACCACTCCGCCGTGCGCGGATGCCGATTGGCGTAGGATCGATAGAGCAGCCCAGATCGTAATCCCGAACAAAGAGCCTCGTTCACGTGAGAATGCTCGGATCGTAGGTCAGGTCTCCGTCCCCTCACGCTACCTGCTCCTGTTCGAGTCGCCGCCGCGCTTGCAGTCGCGCCACCTGCCCAGCCACCACCCGCACCTTGCGCGGCGCCGCGAACCACACACACATGAGCGAGATCAGACTCATCACAATTCCGATCGCAAAGGCCAACTGATAGTCGCCCATCCGATCATACAGCGCGCCGGTGACCCACGGTCCCGATGCCGCTCCAAGACTCGCGCCCATACTGAGCACCCCGGAAATTCTGCCGAATTGTTTCCCTTGAAAAAGCTCAAGCTGAATCGCGCTCTGCACCGACGCCATGCCGTACCCCAACACGCCTTGCGCCGCGATCATCGCGTACAACAGCAGCGGCGTGGGATGCCATTGCATCGCCAGCAACAGCGCATAACAAAGCGCGAACCCCAGGGCACTGATGGTCCACACCCACTCGCGACCAATGCGGTCGGACAGATGCCCCAAGATGATTTGTCCGACACTGCCAGTGAGCCCCACCAACCCCAGTGCATAGGCCGCGAGCCCCGGCGCGAACCCGATGTCTCCTAGATATTTGGTCTGATGCACTTGCACGGCATACCAAGCATAGAGACTCACGAAGTACGACAGGAACAACCACCAGAACCGCGAGGTGCGGACCGCCAAAGCCAGCGTCCAGTCCGTCGCGGCCCACACCGGATCAACCACATTGTCTCCACGCGTATGCGCGGACGGATGCCACCCGGAAGCCAGATCGCCATCGGGCGCGAGTCCCAAATCCTCGGGCCGACGGCGCTGTAACAAGAGGTTGGGTGGGATCACGATCACCAAGAGGATCACCGCCAGTGCCCAACACGCCTGCCGCCAGCCGACGCGGAGGATATAACCTTGCAACCACGGAAACAGGATGATGGAACCAGCCCCAACCCCGGAGAAAGCAATGCCAATGGCCAGGCCGCGTTTACGCACGAACCAGTAGGGCAGGAACAGCGAGTGCCCAACGTAGCTCATGAAAATCGTCC
>JABFSC010000729.1 GCA_013140885.1 Deltaproteobacteria bacterium
GGTGGGCTCAGGGCCACAAGCGCCGCGGCGAAGCCGCAAAAAACCATCGCCAAACGACAGAGTGGAAAAGTCGCGAAAGCGGGGAGAAAAGTCGCCGCCAAGAAAATCGCCGCGAAAGCCGTTCGTCGGCCAGTCAAAAAGGTTGCAGGAAAGAAAGTGGCGGCGAAGAAAGTAGCGACCAAAAAAGCGGTACGCAGAGGTCGGTAAGGGCGGAAAGAAGTCAAAAGGCATCAGTCAAAGAGCGAAAGTCAAAGTGAAAATTCGGAACCCGCCCCTCAAAACTTTTGGACTTGAGACCTTGGACCCTAGAAGAAAACATGAATCCTGAAATGCAAAAGGGCGAGACCCCTGAGCAGCCGACTCCACCACGCTCTGTGCTTGATACCATTGGTGCCATACTCAGCGGTGTGCTGACGGGGGCCCGTAAGGCCCCGATTGTTGCGGCGTTTCTTCTCGTTGCCGTGGTGCTGTACTATCAGCAGTCTCATCAGGAGACGCCCCCTGAAATAAGCCCATTTCAGGTGAAAGAAGACGGGACGGCCCCGAAACCACCTCCCGAACTGCCGCAAGGAACTGCCGCGTTGGTGTGGAACTGCATCCATCAGGTGGATACGAAACTGTCCAAGGGCTTATGGGCGGATGTCTACTATGGGATGGAAGCGAGCTTCGATGGCAAGCTGGTCGTGGCGAAGGTGACGGAGAAGTGGAAAGAGCTTTCCGATGACAAACGGCAGACCCTCGTGAAATTGATTGCCGACACCTGGATTGAAAACGCGAAGACGCTCAGGATTTTTACCTCTGGCGATGAAGTGCAAGAGGTCGAGATCAAACAACTCCCAAGCGAGGAATCCGTGGCCTCGTGGAAACCGGCGACGGGAGTACAGCTTGTACGGAAGAATTCGGAGTTCGGAGTCTAAAACAGTTCGGAGTTCGTAGTCGGGGAAGTTCGGAGTCCGGAAGAAAACAGTCTTTTTTAACTCCGAACTGTCTTTGACTACGAACTCCGAACTGCCCTAGACTCCGAACTGTTTTCAACTCCGAACTCTTTGCACTGTTTTCTTATGACAATGGTTCGGACACTTTTTCGTAAGTCACTGTTTATAAAGGACTTTTTTCAATTTGCACATTTACAAAAACTACTGGAAAATCAGGGGCTTACAAATTCCGAGACTAAAAGTGTCCGAAGTATTGTTATGAGTGATTTTTTTACTATTGAATGGCAAGACGGGGCGGTGGTCATGCTCGATCAGCGACTGCTGCCCACGCGCGAAATTTATCGTACCTATCGTGACTATCGTGGGGTGGCGCGCGCGATCAAAGACATGGTGATTCGTGGCGCGCCCGCTATCGGTGTCGCGGCGGCAATGGGCATCGCGCTGGGCGCGCGGCAACTCAAGAAGATTGAACAGCCCGAAGAGTTCGAGCGACTGTGTCACGTGTTCGCCGCTACACGGCCAACCGCAGTCAATCTGTTTTGGGCCATCGACCGTATGCGCACCGCCTATGAGCGGGTCCGTAAGCAGGGACGCGAGGCGATATGCGCGCGGTTTGAACGTGAGGCGCTGAAGGTCCATGCCGAGGATATCGCGATCAACCGCCGCATGGGTCGCTACGGGGCGACACTGATTCCCAAAGGGGCGACGGTGATGACCCACTGTAACGCGGGTGCGCTCGCGACCGCTGGGTACGGCACGGCTCTAGGCGTGATTCGGGCCGCATGGGAACAGGGCAAGAACATTTCCGTGTTCGTGCCAGAGACTCGCCCGTTCCTGCAAGGGGCGCGGCTGACCGCATGGGAGCTACAAAAGGAAGGCATCCCGGCGACGTTGATTACCGACAACATGGTCGGCCATTTCATGCAGAAGGGCAAAATTGATTGCGTGGTGGTGGGCACGGATCGAACCGCCGCCAATGGTGATGTGGCCAATAAGATTGGGACCTACTCGAACGCGGTGCTCGCCGCGCGGCACGAGGTGCCGTTTTATGTGGCCGCGCCGACGTCTTCGATTGATCTCGCCTGTTCTGACGGAGAGCATATCCCGATTGAAGAGCGCTCGGCTCGTGAGGTGACCCACGTCTTTGGCCGCCAAGTGGCACCGACGGGGATGCGCGCGGCGAACCCGGCGTTTGATGTAACACCGCACGACCTCGTCAGCGCGATCATCACGGAAAACGGCATTGCGCGTGATCCGTACCTGAAGGTGCTGGCGCGGCTCGTGGGGAACGGACAGGGGCCGAAGAAACGGGGAAACGGGGAAACGGGGAAAGGGTGAAGAGAAAGGGGCCGTATCTCGTCCTTCGTTTCGCCCCTTTCTAGGTGCTGGTTCGCAAAATCTCCTCTACCAACAACGCATAATCCCGCTCTTTCACCGGTGGTGGCGCGAGTTCCTGTCGCGATTGATGCGCTTGGCGGAGTGCGTTGATCCGTTGCACCGCTTCTTCGACCCGCTGTGACGACAAGGTGCCGTTTTCTAGCGCGTGCAGGCAGGCGTCGCGCGCTTCGATGGCCAGTTCAATCTTGTGACACACCAACATTAGGTCAGCCCCAGCATTGAGCGCGTTGATTACCGTCTGTGCGACCGTGGCGTGTCGCACGACCGCGCCCATTTCTAAGTCATCCGTTACGACCACGCCGTTATAGTGCATCTGCTGACGTAGCAGCCCGGTGATGATCTTGGACGAGCTGGTGGCCGGAAATTCTGGGTCGAGCGCGGGATA
>JABFSC010000210.1 GCA_013140885.1 Deltaproteobacteria bacterium
GGTCGCCCAAAGGGCAACAGCCGCCCGTTGTCTGATATCCGTCGGCCACTCTCCGCCCACCAGGATGTCAAAGGCGAATCTGACGTCGTGAGCGAGGTCAAATTGGGGTTTCATGGTAACCCGGAGCAGGAGGTCCCGGGTTTCTCCACTTTTTAAGACAAACGGAATATGGGGCTGCGGGTCGGTAACTACCTCTAGCGGAACTACCTCGGCCTGGGGTCCGGCAGGCATAGCAAACCATTGCAGTTCCAGCACCTCATGGTATTGGCGGTATTCCTCCGGAAACACGACGAGAAAACGTCGTAGTGTATCAAAGCGATTTATCAAGCCGTAGACGTGCTCCTTAAAGCCCTGCAGATTCCTCACAGGTAGGGGCGGTGGTGCAGGTGGCAGCGGCACGATAGTCATCTCATCGGTATTACGCTGCGCTTCGTAGTCACGAGCTTGCACCGACCAGCTAAAGTCCACCTCGCTGCACAACGGTTTTGCCTCGGCGAGAACGCAGCCGTGGGTGACCCCCTGATAGAAGGGAGCGTTCCACTCGCACACGTCAGTCTTATCGTGCGCGGTGCCGATATCAACCACGTCTATGGGGAGCAGCACCCCCGCGGCAGGAATATTATCACACACAGTGTTCTGGGCATTGGTAGCACCCGCACCTGACTTGAAGACTTCCATTCCCAGAGAGTAGGCGCGCACCGGATGGGTTCCGATATTGCGGACCACCACTTGAATAGTATTGTTATAGGGCGGCGTGGCGGTGAGAGAATCAGGGATATACAGGTCTCCAGCCGGTACCCAGGGATGGTTGGGGTGAGTCAGGTTGATGTCGAGGCTTTCCCACCATGGGGAGCCGTCCCGGATGAGGAAGGCTGTCTCCCCCAGATACTGTGGACCGCCATGCTCTTGGTAGTCCGGCGTAGAGAGCGGCCCGAACCCCATCAGGTCATGGACTTGTTTGCCAAATTCCTTGGCCTCTTCCAAGGAAACTCTGAGGTTAGTACTGTCGCCTACTGCGCCCAACTGGTCAGCGTACTTGCCAGCATCAGGTGCCCCTGCCGGTAGGGTTTCCACTTTGAGACCTCTGACCCACCCGTGCGTGAAGAACCCACCGTCCGTGTTGTTGGCAAAGCTCTGTTGCGTAGCACTACACGCATAGGTGAAGCTCCATTGTGTGAGGATGGAGCCGCTGAGAGCCGTGAGAAACCCGCCTGCATAGGACTGTTGCATCACGACCTGAACATGACACGAACCAAAAGCATTCAGACGAGCGGTAAGCCACGGCGGGTCAACGGTATTGGCGCCACTGCCCCCATCAATGACGAGCTTGGCAACACCAGCCTCGCTTATGCCTCCGCCAGTGAAGTACAGCAACGCAGTCTTCCACCCGCCGGGAACTGGCCCTGAGGCGGTCGTGGCAAAGGTAGTTAACGCACTCTGCAATTGGGTTGCGGTTGTGATGTTGGTAACGGTAGCGCCTGGGAAGCTGGGCAGCACTGCCGGGGTCGAGCCCAGGACAACGGTGATATTGGCCGCCGGGTAATTCCAGTACTCCGTCAGAGTCTGAAAGACAGAGACCAAATCCTTGAGATAAGGGTCCAGCGTAGGACCGGAAAAAAGAAAGGCATATTTGTCTTGCGGGCGCGTGGTAGCAGCCATGATCGTCAATCTCCTTCCTGCTCAACTTCTCTTTACAATCAGATGGCGCGCGACATGAGGCGTACCAAACAGACGAGCCCACCCATCAATGGTGCGCACCCAACACGTCAGTCCCACCTCCACGGCATACTGCGGACAGGTGCCAGTGGGGATTCCCCAGGGGTCACCCTGTTCCGGTGGCCAGCCATTGACTGCTGCTGGTACGATCACCGAAGTGGCATTGCTCACTGCTAGTATTGGTGGGGTATGCGGGAGGTATGACTCACTGAGACTCCGATATCCGGTGAACGACGGTTTCAAAGAGATATGCGCGCTATCCGGAGCACCGGCAACGGCTTTGGGCGTAAATTCTGCCCACAACGCGTACCATCCTAAATGAGGGTGGGGACTCCCTGCTCCGTCCTCCACGCTATACCGCACTAAAATACACTCATTGCCGCTCGGCTGACCGGGTGTCACGGTCATTTCGTTACAGACACCCATCGGTGCGGACGGCCCTACTGATTCAGGAGCTCCGATAAAGGTCGCGAATGACGTGTAGAATTTCGTCGCGGGTGCTGCGAGATTATAGGGCAGGTAGATGGGCACTGGTGGCCGGTTGTCAATCATGAGAGGCAAGAGCCCGTTTACGGAGGGCGTCATCGCAAGCTTGGTCAACTCTGGAGTGGCCTCACTCCCTCCGGTCCTTTCGTACGCCTCGAGGCTCAGCAGGCGCAGTGCATGTGGTCCTGCGGCGGAGTTCCACAGGACGATGAGATCCCAAAAGGGCCAGTACTCGGTCGCGAGATTGGGAGGGGCAGGCCGCTTGTAGACCTTGATTGACGTTCCGATCAGGCTTGTATCGTGGGACGGCTCCACGGCCGTGATGTTGCCGTCAAAGGGACCCAGATTCAACGTCTCCCATTTGCCCTGGGGAAGCGCTGGGGTCGGCAGGAGGTAACGTTTGTTGAACAGCAAATCGAGGATCTGCTGCCCTGCGCCTGCCAGGGGATGCGCCGGGTTTCCGCTATAGTCCCAAACAGTGACCGTGTAGTAGAGGTCCCTGGTGTACAGATCGGCTCCAAAGTGGCCGCCAATGTGGAGGCCCCCACCGAAAGGGGCATCATACACGCCGCCAAAGAAGGAGGGCTTTGGCGCCGCCCAGGTATCGGTGGAGCGTACATATCCTCCCTTGCCCACAAACTCTGGCCTGACATCGTCGAGTTCCCCAATCTCCTCACGCACCACCCGGCCAACCCGGAGAAAATGAAATTGTCTGCCTGGGACGACCGGAGGAGGGACAGTGAGACCAGCAACGATTGCGGCGATGGCATTTCCCTCTGGGATTAACACCTGGATCGCAGGACCGCCTGCCAGAGGAACGTGGGTTCTCTCCGGGTGTACAATGATCCATGTCGCGTTAATTTCGTCTCTCTCATCATAAATCTCCGCAAACTGGGTCCCTTCGGGAACCACGCCTCTGAGCACGTCCGACTCTACCATGATGCGAAAGGCCAGATTGGGAAGACTGTTGGCATTAATGATCTCCACCGGGGTATACGGAGGCGTGCCGGGAATCACCATTTGGGCTTCCACGACCACTGGCAGGTTATGGAATGAAAAATTCCCTGCCGTATCTGTCCTCTGAGCTACTTGGTTCAAAAGCTGAAAGTGAACCGTCCCAGTCACGTCACTGGAGAATAGGTACACATCGATCAACACCCCCTTCAGCGGCACATGTGTCCCACCTCCGACATCCACCATCACACTTCCACTACAACTCAGCGATCTACTTGCGGTTGTCCACATGATACGTCCTCTCCTTCGATCCAGACAATGCAGAATCGATGAATGATTATAACTTATTGTGATGATTCAACCATGGCACTGACCCGGACTTCTGGACAGCAGGCACAGCTCGGCGTGTCGGTACAAGCAGAAAACACGCCTGGTCATGATGAATACGCAGTGAAGTGAGGAAAGGAATCAGTAGTAAGCTGCCTCTTATTGGAAAGAGCAAGAACTGTTCCCACATTGAGACAACTCACCTCGTGTTCATACCCCGCGAGAGTCCTGCAGTGCGGTGAACCTCTGGAACGGCCCGAAAAGCCAAGCAAAGGTGAGCTACAGAGGTGTCGCAGTACCTCCAGGCATGACAGATGTGAGAGCCGTCACTGCGTGCGGGGAGCAACCAGTGATTCCTAGAAATAACAAGAAAACGTTGTTACGTCTTCGCAAAATTGCGACGCAATGGGAACGCGTCAGTGCAGAGCCGTGATGCAGTTGCCAGCCAGTCGTGCATCCGGGAGTCCGTATGATCACGCAGAAGCTCGAGAACCCGGACGTACGGTTTTCTTATCCCGTGTGGCTTTTTCCTCGCTTCTCTCCCAGCTTCTTCACATTCCTATGAGCAGACTCCCAGGACGGGACAACATTGATACAAACATCTGCGAGAGTCGCCTCTCCGGTCTGGGCTCTTTCGTGTCCATGTCATCCTGATTTCCTCATTCACTGACAGTGTGGGAACTCCAAGTTCGTGACTTTGTTTGGAATGCGAGGGATACCGGTAGCCCTGCCCGGCTTCTCTCGCGCTCCCACTCCTTGTGCGTTATTTTTCCGAAGTGGTGCTCCCCCTTTGGTATGGTTGTTGCTCTCCTTGTAGTAAATCGAGGCTTCATCGATCCGTGGGAGAGTCAGGCAGCAAACTATGTCTGAGAGGTAGTGGTGAGTGAGCGGCAAAAATGGATTGGAGGGGACCACGAGTAGCAGCAAAGTGCTGCATTCAACCATCGCCAGCATAAAGGGAAGGAGGAGCGATATGAGGACGTGGATAGTAGCGGGTTCTTTACTAGGGCTCAGCATGGTGGTTTGGGGATGCGCTTCCATTGTGGGCAAGAGTGCGTATCCCGTGGCAATCACCAGCCAACCCGATCAAGCGGATATTTCTATTACTGATGAAAGCGGTAAGACCATTTTTACAGGAAAGACTCCCACCACTGTCACTCTCAACACCAAGGCCGGATATTTCAGCGGCAAGGATTACACGGTCACCTTTACGAAGCCTGGATATGCGAAGCATACGGCCCACATCCGACGAGGAGTTAGTGGGTGGTACATTGCGGGTAATCTGGTTTTCGGGGGACTCATCGGATGGCTGATTGTCGATCCCCTCACGGGAGCGATGTGGACGCTGGACGAGCAAACTACAGCGACTCTCTCGCCGCAAACGTCTCTGCAAGATTCTCCGGCGACTCTGCAAGTTGTGTTGCTCGATGTGGTGCCTGACTCCCTGCGGGCCAGGATGATCAAAGTACGAGAGCCTGTGACGCCTGGATCGGAATAACCTCTTCCGGGCCGGGCCTGCAACAGACAGTAACGCAGCGGCCCATTCAGACTGTTCGCCAAGTGCATCGCGAGGTTCGAGGAGGGATCACAGGGAGAAGGAACGACGTTCTTTTGGTGTAGGCCAATTGCGCCAAAGCACCGCTCTCGCAGCAAAGGCTGTGCTCAAGGAAGAAGCAGGCACGGGAAAAACAGGAAAGGAGACCCGAACGATGTTCGTACAACGGGGTCTTGTCACCTTCATGTGCGGAATGTTTGTTGTCGTGAGCGGATGTACGCATTCCACGCGATATAATCCCTCGTATCTCGCGGCGGCGAATCCAAGCGCTGTAGAACCCACGGCAGGGAAAGGCCTGCTCTATACAAGAGCCGAGGACGACCACGCCCATAGCTACCGTCATTGCCGCGTAGCGTTCGGCCAGCGAGAGAAACGTGCGGCGGTCACAGTTGTGTAGTGTCTCAAAGAGTCGTCGGCGCTGTCGTTCATATTGCGCCCGCTGTTCGTCTAACCGTGTCATACCTATCCTCCCTGTGCCAATCGCCGCAGACGTTCCGGCCCAATAGGCTCTTCTGTCGCCCATGGCACGATCACGACTCGCTGCGCGTGCTGCGCTTGCACGATCCGGATGTATTCGCGTTCGGCAGACGCGCGTTGCACCAACACAGGGTCTCGTGTGCCGGCAGCGGCTAGACTGGCGTTGATCACCCACGCAAACGGCTCGATGCCTGCCTGGCGCAGATCGGCTTGCAGTTGCGCGGCTTCTAACACCGGTGTCGGCTCTGGCAAGGTCACGAGCAATATCTTTGTATAGGCTGGATCACGCAACCGCATCAACGGTGTCGCGACCACCTTGCGCCCAAACTTGCGTACCATGTCTTGATGATAGGCCCCAGTGGCATCAAGCAAGAGCAACGTGTGCCCGGTTGGGGCCGTATCCATCACTACCAGTTCTTGTCGTGCGCTCGCCACGATCCGCGCAAAGGCGAGAAAGACCGCAATCTCCTCTGTGCACGGGGAACGGAGATCTTCTTCGATGAACGCGAACTCCTCCGCGCTGACCCGAGACTTTGCACTCGTCAGCGCACGCTGCCGATAAGTCTCGGTCTCCGCTTTCGGATCAATTCGGCTCACCTTGAGTCCAGGCAGGGCTGTCTCTAGCGTCATCGCCAGATGCGCCGCGGGATCGGTCGTAGTCAGATGTACCGGCACCCCACGACCTGCGAGTTCGGATGCGATCGCTGCCGCAATCGTCGTCTTGCCCACGCCGCCCTTGCCCATGACCATCACCAGTCCATGACGGAGTGCCGCCAGTTCCTCGATCAGGTCAGCCAATGGAGGCACCTGAAGAGAGGCAACGGGTGCACCAGTCTTCATGTCGAGCGCTTGACGTTGCTGCTCTGCCAAGAGTTCTCGCAAGGCAGGGATCCCCACGATATTGTGGCCGCGGAGCAACACCGTTGTTTGAGGTAAGAGGCGAAGTGACTCCGGCATAGCGGCCAATGCTTGCTGCCCGCGTTGTTCAAAAGCAACGGCCACAGCATCGTCACGGAGGGTGGTCTGGAACACCCCGTTGACGATAAGACACTGGTTGTGAATCCCCAGAGACGCTAACTCGACGCTCGTCCGTGCCGCTTCTCTCAGAGCGGTTGGCTGAGGCCGCGTCACCAACACCAGCGTCGTGCGCTCCGCATTAGCCAAGGTGGCGACGGCAGCGGCATAGCGGGCCTGGTGCGCGCGCAAACCTAACCGTGGGCCGGTATATAACGCCGTCGCCGTATAGCGCTCCAGAAACTCAGTCCAGGCAGCGGGGAGCTGGAGCAAACGTAAGGTGTGACCGGTCGGTGCGGTGTCGAACAGGATATGGGTGAAGTCTTTTGCTCCGTCTTCCTCAGTGAGAAAACGGGAGAACTCATCAAAGGCGGCGATCTGCATTGTGCATGCACCGGCAAGCTTCTCTTCTATGGTGGCCACTTCTGGGGCGGGCACGACACCGCGGTACACACTGAGCAACCGTGCACGGTACGCCGCCGCTGCCACATGTGGATCGATGTTGAGGGCAAAGAGTCCAGGAACGACTCCTATGGCCGTTGGGTGGGACGAAAGCGGCACGCCCAGCACTGCGTCGAGGTTCGAGGCTGGGTCCGTGCTCACCAGTAGCACCCGTTGGCCGCGGTCCGCCAACGTCACGGCAGCCGCGCAAGCGATAGAGGTCTTACCAACGCCACCCTTACCGGCGAAGAACAGGTATCGTGTTGCAGCATTAAGGAAAGACATCAATATCCTCTCAGTGAATCGTTTTGCCAATGAAGATCTTCGTGATTGCGCTCGGTTGTGCCGGAGATGGTGCGACGGGAAATAGCTTCCCCGTGTTTGATCAGTCGATCCTCGTCCCGTGGTGCGGTTAATGTTGTCTCAGTGTCACGCAAGATCGAGACCGCGAAAACCAGCCTTAGTTTCTCAACAATGAGAGAGGCGCGCGGAAAATTTCCCAGCATTAGGACCCACGCAAACGACCTTTTCAGGTTCTTCGCACAGCGTCCGGGCATATCTCTCGCGGAATATATATCCCTGTACAGGATAAAGAGGACGCGTCTGAACTGGACGCACGTACATGAGTTTATATTCGCTACGGACCTACAAAGAAATATTCAATTTCGGGAGTCTTTAGCATCATTACGGGGCTTTTGCCTTTTACGTGGTCCTTGTCTTGTGCAAGACCTTCAGAGTCGCTCTGCGTCCTTGCTTCCGCGCATCGCGCAGCATGTCCAGCGCGATGCGGTTACTGATGTGTTCCTGCGTCCGTACACGATAAATGGTCTTCTGCATCTTGCGGTGTCGACGGTTGCCCCGTTCCACGGCGTTGGAGGTAGACGGCAGCAGTTTGTCATCGAGAAACGTCAGCGCCTTCTCCAAGTTGGGCGAGCGTAATTTGTTCACGAGTTTCCCGATCGACTTGAAACGGCGCACGCGCTGGCGCAAGCGGGTCAATTTGCTCACTGCGGTGTCAGTGCAACAGCGCCGGTCGAACAAGCGGTAGACTTCCTCCATAACTGTCCGCAGGGTGCGCAAGTGCGGCAAACCCCGAGTGATGCGCTGCAGAGTCTGTCGTTCGGTAGACGTCAAATCGTGCTGGACAAATAAATACCGATGGCCAAAGAGATCCCCAATTTTCTGTTGGAGCCTCTCCCCCTGGCGAACGGCACGCTTGGCGGCAAGTGTCGATGGACGTCCGCGTTTGAGCCGAGGCTTGCGTGCGGCTAAGTCTTTGCGCACCGTCGCCACTGCTTGCAAGATCGCTTTTGTCATCTCTTTTAAAATATGGAATTCACAGATTTGGTGAGGCACGTCGCCAAAGACTACGTGCAAGGGCTCGGGATACAGCGGTGAGCCATCCGTCGTCACGCCGCGTAACTTCAAGCCGCGCAGGCGCAAGGCCATCTGAAAGCGTCGCAAGAAGGCCGTAATGTCCGGGTGCTCGGGGTCGTGAGCGAGGACCTGATAGAGGAGGCGTTTGAAGGTATGGTTGTCCACAATGGACAACACGCAAAACGGGCCATCGTAGAGTTCATCGACCGCGAGGTAACCGGAGAAGTCGGCGAGCCCCCAATCCAGGTAGCTGGTCCACATCTCCCGCAC
>JABFSC010000550.1 GCA_013140885.1 Deltaproteobacteria bacterium
CACTTAGAGTCATCGAAATCCACGGGTCCGGCATGAGGAACCAAGTCGTTGGCGCGATTCAGTGGACCGGAAGGACGGAGGTCCGCTCCGGGACCATGATGGTCCACCTCGACAATCTTGGTGTCGCTATAGCGCCACTGGCCTTTGACGAGCTTCACGCCTTCATCCGTGGCGAGGTTAATGATCGCTGACGGACGCCCGACAACGGGCGCATCGACCGTGATTTGCGCCGAAGCGGGAGTGGCCATAAAGGCACAGGCACTGACGAGCGTGGCGAGAGAGAACCAGCGGTTGAGTGGCATACAGGCTTCCTTGTTTAACGCGCCTTGACGACATAATAGGTCATGGGGGCGGGGACTTCCTTGAACCAGTGTGGCGTGCCAGCGGGAACAATCAGGACGTCACCCTTAGTGATTGTGCGCGTTTCGCCGCCAGTAATCTCTTGTCCGCGCAGCTCGCCAGGCGCGGTCGGCTTCAGATCGGCGACGGTACCACCAGTGACAAACGTGGCCGACCCCTCTTGCACGTAGATGATGTCGACATCCTGCTCGTGGACCTCGGCGATGCCAGGCTTATCGCGACGACTCGTGTGCACCATGTATTTGCTGCTGTCATCGAACAGGACGGCCCCTTTGCTGAAGGCTTCTTGGACTTGCTCCTTGGGGAAGTAACTCACTTTCCCCGCTGGGTCCGTGGATGCCGCCGTCGCGGCGTCCGCGATCGCGTTCGCTCCAGCGAGAGCGATCTCCTCATCCAAACTCGGAGTTTCTCCGCTCACGCCAATGGCACCAATCACTTTACCATCGACGGTGATCGGCACCCCACCTTGTAGCGCTGTCGCGCCAGGGAGGGACAGCGCGGCGATCCGTCCATTCTTGACTTGTTCTTCAAACTCTCGGCTGGGCCGGCGGAAGATCGCGGCGGTGCGCGCCTTGCCAATTCCCACCTCGACACTCGCGACTTGGGTATCATCGAGTCGTGCAAGGACGAGCAGATTGCCACCATCGTCAACGACGGCGATGACGACGCGGGCATTCTTCGTTTTGGCGTGATCTTCCGCCGCCGCGGTGATTTTCCTGGCCGCCGCCAGTGAAAGGGCTTTTTTCTCAACCAATTGCGCGTTGCTCACGCTCGACATGATCGTGAGGGTAATGAGAGTGGCGAGGGTTATTGTCGGCGTCATGGTCTGACTCCTTGTTTCTTGAGTCTGATGCCCCCAAGAGGATTTGGTTTCGACGGATGACTTATTTGTCCGCAAGCACAATAAGTGAGAGTCGCAGCAGCTCGCCCATCGACCACGCCTGAAACGGACATCCGCGAGGAGTGTGGGGCTCCTCCGCGTCGGTGATTTCCGAGACATGACCGAGCCCCGCCTCGTCGAGATGACGAAGAAGCGGATCGAGAAACCGCGCGCGTGCTTCACGTTTCGCGTCACGCGTGTCGCCGCGCACACGCACCCAGGCTTCCACGAACGACCCGATCAACCACGGCCACACCGTGCCTTGATGATACGCACCGTCGCGGTCACGCACGCCGCCTTCATAATGCGCGGCATAGCCCTCTTCACCCGGCGCGAGCGAACGCAGCCCAAGCGGTGTGAGCAACCGCGTTTCCACGGCCTCAACGATCCGTCGTGCGCGATCACCAGTAACAAGTGGAAACGGGAGCCCGCCGACCGCGAAAATTTGATTGGGGCGCAACGTGGGATCGACCGTGCCGGCCTGATGATCGACATCGACCACATCATGCAGATACCCACCGGTCTCGTTCCAGAAGCGTTCTTGGAACGCCGCGAAACCGCGCGTGAAGAATGCTTGCCATCGCGGCGCGAAGCCACTCGCGATCTTGAGCGCATTGAGCCACAGGGCTTGCACTTCGACTGGTTTGCCGATGCGCGGGGTAACAACCCAGTCCCCCACTTTGGCGTCCATCCACGTCAATTGCACGCCCGCCTGTCCGGCGGCGAGCAGGCCATCCGTATCGCAGCGAATGTGGTAGCGCGTGCCGGCTGCATAGCCGGACAGGATCGCCTCGATGGCTTGTTGCAGTGTCTGGCGATCTTGTGGGGTCACCTTCCGTTCCTTCGCGCTCATCGCTTGGAGAAAGTCGTGAACGGCGATGATGTACCAGAGCGAGGCATCGACCGCGTTGAATTCGGCCGTGTCGCCATGATCGGAAAAAAGGTTCGGCAACATCCCTTCGGACACCGCGCCCGCCCAGGCAATCAGAATGTCTCTCGCCTCGTCAAATCGGTTGGTGGCGAGGCACAGCCCGCGCAGCGTAATGAAGGTATCGCGTCCCCAATCGGTGAACCACGGATACCCAGCGACGATGGTTTTGCCGGCTCCACGCCGAACGATGTAGGCATCCGCGGCACGATGCAACCGAGAAGGAAACCGCTGTCGTCTTTGGCGCTCAGCGGTCCGTAGCGTCCGAAGATGTTTGCTGGCCGAAGTGGTCGAAGGAAGAACGCGATGGTCTGGTCCCTCGGCGGCCAAGATGAGAATGGCCTCACCCGTCGTCGTCCGACGAGCATGCCGTCGCGGCGAAGAGAGGGAAAAACGCAAGAGTCCAGGGGTGCCCAAGTCTTCCGTGTCGTCGAGTCCGCGCGCGCGCTCCTCCGCGTACTGAAAGCGACGATACCAGTCCGGTTGGTGATGATACTCACCGTTCGTGAGCGCGGCGACGCCGGGAACATCGGGGTAAGGCCGCCACCTCAGACGTTCAGCTCGCACCTCGGCTTCAAACCGAAACGCCGAGTTCTCATGATGCAGCGCATGATAATCGCGCCCCGAGAAAAATGGCCGCACCCAGAGCGTGGCATCCTCACGCGCGTCCACAAGCCGCCAGGTCAGCACCACCACCGAGACGCCATGACACACAAAGAGTTCCTGTTCGATGCAGGTACCGTCCTCAAGACGAAAGCACCACCGGGGCCACGGGTCCGGTTCGAACGCCTCAAGTCGTCGCGCGCCGTCGGAATGCACGACATCCGGAACGTAACGCTGAGAAGAAAGCGAGAACGATCCCGCTGGTGTTTCGACCCAGGCATCGAAACCATTGACGAGTACGTAGCGCCCCGTTGGTGGGGTTGTCGCGGTGAGCAAGAGGGCATGATAGCGGCGCGTGCGAATGCCGCTCACTGTGCCAGAGGCAAAGCCGCCAAGACCGTCGGCTTCGAGCCATTCAGCGGTCGGCGAAAAACGGAGAGGGGTGCTTGATGGTATGTTCACGAACCATTGGATGTCTCAACGCGTATCAGGTGTCGTGCCTCACGCGGATCGAGATCCTCTGGGCACATGAGGTGATTTCCGGAAAAGATTCCCCCATGGAGCCTGGATTCCACTCCGCTCCATCCAGGCTCCCCAGAAATTTGCATGAGTCCGCCTCTCATACGCCGAACCTCCTCCCCTTCTGCTTTACGCCAGCAGTAGCGTTTTAAGCGCGCGCCATTCCGTCACCGGCAAGGAGCAGGTGAAATTATGACACACGTAGACCGTTAATTTCCCGTCCACTTGGGTTTTTCCGGCTAACAGCGACGGGATGTGTCCAGCGCGATTCGGATCAACGCACGTCACCGTTTTGTTGGGGAGAAACTCACGATGCAATTGCGCGAGCAACGCCTGAGTAGCCTCCGCCCGTGGATCCCCTAAGACCACGATCTCTTTCGGTCGGCGCAAGGACAAGTCAAGCGCGGCGAGCATCAGACTAAAACCAAAAGGATTCTCTTCCATCGCGTCATAGAAAAGCCGCAACGTCTTTTCCGCCTTTTCGAGATACCCCGGATTCTCGGTCAAGTATGACAACCGCAACAACACAAAGACGGCCATCGAATTTCCCGAAGGAACCGCTCCATCAAACGCGGACTTCGAGCGGCTGATGAGCGCTTCGTGATCATTACTCGTGAAATAGAACCCACCTTCTTGCTCATCCCAAAAATGCGCCAACAGCGTCTCGGTCAGTTCCCTGGCGCGGTCCAGATAGACCCGCTCGAATGTCGTTTCATAGAGATCAACCAGCGCCGCCGCCACGAAGGCATAATCATCCAGATAGGCATTGAAGCGCGCTTGCCCATCCTTGAAGCTGTGCAGGAGCCGCCCATCACGATGGAGTCGCGTCCACAAAAACTCCGCGTTGCGACGCGCGATCTCCACATAGCGCGGATGTCCGAGCACCTGCGCCGCGTTGGCGAAGGCCGACAACATCAAGCCATTCCAACTCGCCAGCATCTTCTCGTCGCGGCCAGGTTTGATCCGTTCCTCACGCACAGTGAAGAGTTTTCGCTTGGCCTCCGCCATCGGCCGTTGAACTTCACCCACGTCGCGGCGAAACAGCTTCGCCAACTGCTCCAGCGTCAATATTGGATGGGGGATGTTCTGATGCTCGAAATTGCCGACCTCGGTCACGTCGTAATAGCGGCAAAAGAGTTCTCCGACCTCCTCGCCAAGCAGCCGCATCACTTCGTCGCGACTCCAGACGAAGAACTTCCCTTCGACTCCTTCCGAGTCCGCGTCCTGCGTCGAATAGAACCCACCTTCAGGCGAGAGCATCTCTCGTTCGACGTAGGCGAGAATCTCTTCCGCCACTTGACGGAAGAATGCGTCGCCCGTCATTTGATAGGCTTGCAAATAGAGCGGCACCAGCAAAGCATTGTCGTAGAGCATCTTCTCGAAATGCGGCACCAGCCAGCGTTCATCCACTGAATAGCGATGAAACCCTCCGCCCAGGTGATCGTAGACGCCCCCTTCCGCCATCTTGCGTAGCGTGTGGGTCGTCAGTTCCACATAGCGCGCATTGCCAGTGGCGTGGGCCTGCCGCAAGAACAATGAGAACACCGTCGAATTAGGAAACTTCGGCGCGCCACCGAGTCCGCCGTGCGTCGTATCAACATGCTTCACCAGATTCGCGGTCACCCGCGCCAAGGTGTCGAGTTGCAAGGGACGAGCGCTCTCCTCACGATGGGCGAGCTTCTCCAGATTGGCCAAGATTTGCGCGGTGGAGTTAGCGATGTCCCGCGGGCGTTGGTGATACGCCTGCGCGACACCAGCGAGCACTCGTGGGAATGCGGGCAGGCCATGTCGGTCCACCGGCGGGAAATAGGTCCCGCCATAAAAAGGCTTGCCGTCCGGCGTGAGAAACATGGTCATCGGCCAGCCCCCTCGCCCGGTCAGCATCTGCACCGCGTTCATGTAGATTTCATCCACATCGGGCCGTTCCTCACGATCAACCTTAATGTTGATGAATAGCTCGTTCATCACGCCAGCGATTTTCTCATCCTCGAACGACTCACGCTCCATCACATGGCACCAATGGCACGCGGAGTAGCCGACACTCAGGAGGATCGGCTTATTCTCGGCTTTCGCCTTGGCGAAGGCTGCCTCGCCCCACGGGTACCACTCGACGGGATTATGCGCATGCTGGAGCAAGTAGGGACTGGTTTCGGTGCTGAGGCGATTGGTGAATGTATGGGTCATTTCACGGTCCTTATTTTCGCGGGCAGCATATCAACAACGGCCAGATGCTGGCCCCAGGGCAACTCGATGGTCTGTCTCTCCTTGAAAATACGCACCCGCCGATACTGCCCAGCAAGCATATCGGGCTCGGTCATCACCTCGACCCGGCGATGCACGAGATCGACCAGCCAATAGCGAGCAATGCCCGTGCGCGCGTACAGGCGGGCTTTGAACCGTCGATCCTGCGCCAGGCTAGTATCCGCAATCTCAACGACGAGGAATATCTGCTCCGGTCGCGGATGGCCTTCGGCATAATCGAGTGGGTCAACCGCGCACAGCACGAGGTCTGGCTCTGGCTGATTGAACTCGTCAAGCGTGACCGGAGATTGCACCCGAATATACACCTCCGCGCCGCAGAGTCGCATGAATTGGTAGTTCAAGCGGTTCACCGTGGTCGCATGCGGTGTGTTTTGTGGTGACATCGAAACCACCATCCCCTCAAGCAATTCCACACGTTCGGAGGCGAAGAGCCCCGACTCCACCATGTGTTGGAACTCATGGCGAGAAAAAAGCCGCTGGGCGAAATTTACCGCGAGCGCCATGTCCGTTTCCTATATGTGGTAAATCCGCTTCGCTTCCGTCCTCAACTCTTCACGAAAATCGGGATGGGCGATCTCGACCAGAGCCATCGCGCGTTGCTTGAGGGTTTTGCCGCGCAGCTCCGCGATTCCATACTCGGTGACCACATAATCAACGAAGGCTCGCAACGCCGTTACCACACTGCCAGGTTCCAGCATCGGCACAATCCGTGACAACCGCCGTCCTTTGACGAGGGCGGTGGATGGCGTCACGATCACCGAGCGTCCCGGATTACAGTAAGCGGCGGTGATGGTGAAAATCGTTTGCCCACCGGTGCCGGTGTACATATACGGCCCAATGGACTCGGAACACGCCTGCCCGCCGAGATCGACCGCGAGCGCATTATTCACCGCCACGTAATTCTTCTGATTCACGAGGAGGCGCAGGTCGTCGGTGTAGGTGAAATCGTACAGCTCGAAGTTGGGGTTGCCGTCCACGATGTCCAACTCGTCCGGCAAAATGCCAATGAACGCACTCGCCACGGCCTTGCCGGGGTTTACCGTTTTATACTTGCCGGTAATCACCCCTTCCTTGACGAGACGAGCGATGCCACCGGGAATCACTTCGGTATGGATGCCAAGATCGTTGCGGTTGCCGAGATACATGCCCAAGGGCGAGGACACGCTGCCCAGTCCGATCTGAATGGTGTCGCCATCGTGAATCAACTCATTGGCGATCAGCGTGCAGATGATCTCCGTCGCCGCGATCTCTTCTTCATTGCGCGGCGTTGGTGGCAACGTCGCCGGGGGCAACGTCGGCTCGACAAAGTGCGTGATCTCCGAAACGTGAATGTAATTCTCACCTCCAGTGCGGATAAAATTCTCGTGCACTTCGCCAATGACGGCACGCGCGGCGGCGATCATCGACTTGGACATGAAGATGCCGGTGCCAAAACTGCAATAGCCATTTTTGTCCGGCGGCGAGATCGGTGTCATATAGACATCACAGGTGATTCCTGGCGGCAGCTCCCTATGGCGATAGTAGGCGACCGGGATGAAATCGACGCGCCCCTCGGCCATCGGCGGACGTGTCGAGGTCCCAAGATATGGGGTTTGCAGCGTGAACGCCTTGTCCACGCCGGGCTGGTCCCAGTTAAAGAGCGGACCGATGACTCCGACTTTCACATCGCGCAGCTCCTCCTTGCGGTCAAGGAGCGCTTGACTGAGGGTTACGGGAGTGGCGACCAGCCAATTGAATTGCACCGAGTCCCCGTTCCGCACAACCTGCATCGCTTCTCGCGCCGACACCAGTTTCTTCCCACATCGTTCACGCCAGTCCATAGACTCCTCCTGAATCAATCTTTGCCCGGAGCATAAACCACGCTCCCTAAACAAGTAAAGTCGGAACCGGCGGATTTTCCTTGTTCTCGCCAGTCGCGTGTGGTACGACTCACGGCACGATCATTCCCAATCCACACACGAGGTGACCATCATGGAGATTCGCATTGAATACTGCGCGGCGTGAGGCTACGAGCCCAAAGCCGTCGGTCTGACGGAACAATTGTTGACCGAGTACAAACAACGCATCAGCGCCCTGACCTTGGCGCCGTATGACGACGGACGATTCGAGGTCTTCGTCAACGGCCAGAAGATTTACTCCAAACACGCGACCGGCAGGTTTCCCGAATACAAGGAAATCCGCGCGGCCTTGGGGAAACAAGCGGCGTGACGTTGATTGGCGGAGAAGGGATTTCGCATTGGAAGCGCAACGTCTGATCCTCCAGTGGGCGGAAGATGGCGTGCTTCCCGCGGATCGCGTGCCCGAAGGGCTCGAAGTCGCGGGGGTCACGCCCAATATACAAGACTGGAAACGGTTTCTGGATCGCTTGTTGCCGTGGTCCGGCACCGCCTTTCTCGCGGTCGGCATCATCTTCTTTCTCGCCTACAACTGGAACGAGCTTGGTCACTCTTTCAAGTTCGGGCTCGTCGAGATGCTCAAGCGCATCATTCAACATCCAGACCGCGCGCAGCCTCTGCCCTTTTTCTCTAGGCATGCTATAAACCTCGCTAGCACGTGAGTCTTAGGTGATCGCTTGAAATGAACATCTCGTTTCTGGACATCGCCGGAAGACTCATCAGATTCATCAACAGCACAAGACAGAAGGATTCCCATGGCAGACTTCCTTTCCTTTCGATGGCACTTGCGGCAAAAAAGAGAAGCAGCACCTCACGAGGAGTTTCAACCACTGTCATCCGCCCCCCGACAACGCGGCAGGTTGCGCTTCCTCATTCTTCCCGCACTCCTGTATTCTCTCCCGATAGCCGGCAGTTCTCCCGTTCTGGCGCAATCACCGCCGGTGAACCTGAGTGAGATCATTGTCAAACGATTAGAAATCCGCCGCCCACCGGAGCCTGAGCTCACGCCAATCGCTCCAGAGCCAAGCGCCGATCCGAACGGCTCATCCGCGGTCGATGCCGCCAATACCGAGGAGGCCAGCGGTGCACCAACGAGTCCATCACAGCCATCCGCTGCTGAGCAAATGCCCCAACCCGCGGCTCCCGACCCCACAC
>JABFSC010000415.1 GCA_013140885.1 Deltaproteobacteria bacterium
CGCCAGTCATGCGGTTGAAGGCCGCGACCAAGGTGCCAATCTCATCTTCCGCCTCGCCCTCGATGCGGTGGGTCCAGTGCCCTTGGGCGACCTCGCGCGTTCCCGCGGCGAGGCGTTGCAGTGGCACGGTGATCTTTTTGGCGAGAAACAACCCGACCCACACCGCGGAAAAGATCGCCACCAGCGTCACCAGCGTCATCGTCACCACATAGTTCGTGCGGATCGGATGTTTGAGAATGCGCAGGTGCATATATTCGCGAAAGGCGTGCATGACCTGCGCGCTCTGTTGCGCGGCACTCTGCGGCACGAAGTATTCGGCGATGACCACGCCGACCACGTGCCCATCGACCACGATCGGAACCCCGGAGCACACCACTTCCGCTTTGCCCAAGGGGCGGACCTGCCGGGCCTCTTCGTTTCGTAACACCCGATCAAGGAGGGTGGTATCGACGCCACGGCGCTCGTGGGCGGGCCACTCGGTGCTGGTGGCATTCGCCAAAAGATTGTGTTCCGCCGAAAACACCATCAACCGTCCGACATGCAACATGCGCCGCCGCTCCTCCACCAGTTCTTGCAGGCGTTGTCGTTGTTCTCCAGCCAGCATCTGGGCTTGGGTAATGGCCGCCGCCATGCCACGCGCATGGACCAAGGCTTCGTCGCCTAAGTACGCATAAAAGGTATTGACCACGCCCAGTGCTCCTTCGAGCGTATCCTCGACTTGCGAGGTCACCCAGTTCTCCAGGGAGCGGGTCATGAATCCGACGCCGATGAAAAACAGCAGAATCGCGGGGAAGAGGGAAATAGCCACGAAGGCCGTCACCAAGCGAAATCGCAGATGCGAGCCCAGGAGCTTGCGGCGACGCTCATAAAAAAGCTTGATCAGATTCCGCGCCACCAGGAAGACGAGGAGCATGAGCAGGATGATATTAAGGTTGATGAGGAGGACAAAGGCGGCATTACTGGCGATATTGGAGGCTTCGCTCAGTTCGGGCAGGCGCATGAGCGAGAACGCCAAGAGCACCACCGCCAGCGCGGTCGCCAGAATAATCAGCCCTTCCCAGTAGAGGCGACGACCGTGTTCTTCTGGCTGTTCGGGTGGCGGGAGGATTTTTTCGAGTTCAGGCATGGGAGGTCTCAGAACAATTGCCCTTGCTCGCCACTGGGTGGACGAGTAATCCCTAAATGTCGGTACGCTTGGATGGTCGCCATGCGCCCGCGCGGAGTCCGTTGAAGAAATCCTTCTTGCAGGAGATAGGGTTCGTACACATCCTCAATGGTGCTCTTTTCCTCGCCAATGGCGGCGGCGATGGTTTCCACGCCAACCGGCCCACCGTTGAATTTTTCGATGATTGTCAACAGGATCGCCCGGTCCATCTTGTCGAAGCCCGCATCGTCAACTTCCAGTAAGGCGAGGGCGTCACAGGCGACCGCGCGCGTGACCTCCCCGTTGGTTCTGACCTGCGCGAAGTCCCGCACGCGCCGCAGTAAGCGGTTGGCGATGCGTGGGGTTCCACGTGAACGACGAGCAATCTCCGCCGTGCCGCTGGCATCAATCACTAAGTGGAGAATCGCCGCCGAGCGACGGATGATCTGTTCGAGTTCGGCGACTTGATAGAAATCCAGACGGAATGTCGAGCCGAAACGATCCCGCAGCGGGGAGGTGAGTAAACCCGCTCGTGTTGTGGCACCGACCAGCGTGAAGCGTTTGAGATCGAGCTTGACCGTGCGGGCCGACGGTCCCTGACCCACCACCAAATCAAGCTGAAAATCCTCCATCGCCGGGTAGAGTAGCTCTTCGACCACGTGGTTGAGGCGGTGAATCTCGTCAATGAACAGTACGTCGCCGCTCTCCAGATTCGTCAAGATCGCCGCGAGGTCGCCGGGACGTTCAATGACCGGACCAGTGGTCGCGTGAATATGGACATCCATTTCACGCGCGATGATATGCGAGAGCGACGTTTTCCCTAGTCCCGGAGGGCCACAGAACAATAAGTGATCCAGCACATCCCCGCGCTGCTTGGCCGCCTCGATGGCGATCTGCAAATTCTGCTTGATCGCCTCTTGGCCGATATACTCGCTCAGCGTCCGTGGCCGGAGAGAGCCCTCTAGCCGTTCGTCCTCGGGGCCCGTGGGACCCGCCGCTAAGAGCGGTTCCGCAAACGGAACCGGGGACATCTCTTCGATGATCTCGACTTTCTTTTTCGCGCTCATGTCCGCAGACTCCGTAACGATTCACGAATCACTTCCGCGATCGCGGTCGCGCCCCGTTGTATGGCCCCACGTACCGCTTTCTCCGCTTCCGCCTGACGATAGCCAAGGTTCACGAGAGCGGAGATTGCTTCCGCCGACACCGGCGCATGCTCACTGGGAATTCCTTGACCATCAGAAGCGGCTCCGACCTTCTCGCGCAGTTCCACGACCATGCGCTCGGCGGTCTTCTTGCCCACGCCGGGAATGGCCACCAAGCGCGTCACGTCACTGGTGCGCAGGGCGTTCTCCAGTTCGTCCACCGGAATGCCAGAAAGAATGTTCAGCGCGAGGCGCGGGCCAATCCCCGTCACCCCTTTCAAGAGCAGGAAGCCAGCTTTTTCCTTTTCTTCGAGGAAGCCGTAGAGTTGAAGCGCGTCTTCACGCAGATGGGTATGGACGTGCAAATTCACCCGTTCCTGTTCGGCGGGCAGGCGATAGAAGGTTTGCAGCGAGACCAGCACCTGATAGCCCACGCCGTTCACATTGACCACCAGTTGGTCCGGGGTCTTTTCCTCTAACACACCTGAAAGACGTGCGATCATGTTGCTCCCGGATGTGCTGGATACCGCGTCAGCACTAGCCCTTCACCTTGAGTACCGTCGGGACACTTCGCGTTGGGACGCCCCGCGTTGGGACGCTACGCGGCATCGACCGTTTCTGAAACGCGCTGCGCAACAGTTGCATCCGCTCCGCGTCTTGCCCGGTCTTGCGTCCCTCTTTCGCCGTGGCGAGGCGGATGTGTTCAACAAACCGTGAACTGTTCAGGTGACATAGGGCGGCGGCCAAGGCGTCAGTCGCATCCTTGCTCGCCGCCAAACTGGTGGTCTGCTGACCGTGTGACAAGCCGAGATGCGTGAACACCGCCTTTTGTATTTGCACTTTGTCGGCGCGCCCGTAACTGGCGACCGCGGTCTTGATTTCCGTGGGATTGTATTCCGCGATACGGAGGCCGGCTTGCGAAGCCGCCAACAGCGCGACGCCTCGTGCTTCGCCCAATCGCAGCGCGCTTTGGACGTTATAGGAAAGAAAGGCTTTTTCGAGACTGAGCACTTGGGGCTGCCACTGGGTGATGACTTCGACCAACCCGGCATGAATCATCCGTAACCGCTCCGGTAACGAATGAAACCCCTTGGCGGTGATGACTCCCGCCGCGCACAAGGTACTGGTGTGCCCTCTGCGCTCGATCACGCCCCACCCGGTGCGGAGCGTACCGGGATCGACGCCAAGGACCCGTAGAGGCACTGCTGGGAATTGGGCAGCCACGAATATGTCTTCTTTGCTCAGGCGGCGCTGAGCCGTTCGGCTTCGTCCTCGGCGATGTCAAAGTTGGCCGAGACCGTTTGCACGTCATCATGCTCTTCGAGTATGTCGAGGAGTTTCAAGGTCTGTTCCGCTTCCTTGCCGGTCAGGGTCACGGTGTTTTGTGGGACCATGGTCACTTCGGCGGAGGTCAGCATCAGGCCCGCCTTTTCCAGGGTTTCTCGTACCGTGTCGAAATCTTCGGGGGGCACCACGACTTCAAAGGTCCCGTCACCGCTGCTGACATCTTCCGCTCCGGCATCAAGGGCGAGTTCCATCAACCGATCTTCATCGGTTTGCGTGGTCTCCAGCGTAATGATGCCTTTTTTAGTAAACATCCAGGCTACGGAGTTTGGCGTCCCGAGACTCCCACCATATTTGCCAAAGGCGAGACGGACTTCCGACACTGTGCGGTTCTTATTGTCGGTCAGTGCTTGCACCATGATGGCGACGCCGCCGGGGCCGTGCCCTTCGTACACCACTTCTTCGTAATTGACCCCTTCCAGTTCGCCCGCGCCTTTCTTAATGGCTCGGTCGATAGTGTCGTTGGGCATACTGGAGCCCTTCGCGGCAGCCAAGGCGGTGCGAAGACGGGGATTGGCGCTCAGATCACTGCCACCAAGGCGGGCGGCGATCGTGAGGTCTTTAATGAGTTTCGTGAACAGTTTGCCCCGACGAGAATCCTTCAGGGCTTTCTTATGCTTAATCGTGCTCCACTTTGAGTGGCCGGACATGGCGGCATCCCTCCCGCGAACAAAACTGGGCTACTGTTACCACATCGCTGGAAGGGAGTAAACGAGGAAGCCAGGAAAGAGCATGCGGGAACAACCTGATAAGTGAGCGAGCCGACTTGGGTTTTTAGCGGAATGGCGTGCCGTTGCGCGAGCACGAACGCAAAACGGGGCAAAAGAGGCAAGAACGCGAGCAACGCGCCAGACCGCGTTGCTCGCGTCGAAAGCAGTGGTTTTCCGGGTAACCGATCCGGAGAAGTGCGCTTCAATTATTTGCGAATCGGCTCGATCTGCCCACGGATTTCTCCAGCAGGTACGGTCGAGGTGTGGACGTTGATGTAATAGAGTCCTCGCCGTAAATCCTTCTTTTGATCCTTATCGAGTGGCCCCACGCAGGTGTTAATGGGGTTCGCGGTCGGCAGAGGAAACAGGATGGCCGCGTTCACTCCGGGTACGGTGGGCCCATGGATATGGGCCGCCGCGAGAGTTCCGGCGAGTCCGCCAAAGGTGAAGGACACGCACAATTTGTCGTCACTCCCGAGTGTGAAATACCCAATACCCACTCCCGTCCCGCTCCCTGCTGGAACTTCCTGTCCCGTATTCGCGAGGGCGATGAACGTCGTGGCCTGAGCCGCCTGGACCGGAGCCGGGCTTACGGCGAGTGTCATACCTAACGTGGTGAGACCGGCGAGCGTCAAGGACCGAACGATGGTCGATACTGTGTTCATTGGATTCTCCTTTTTCGTGTGATGGTTATTGGCGTGCTTCCCCAAACCGCGCGGCGAAGATGATGCCCGTCCGTATGACAGGCGGTGTGCAAGCCGGTGGCCCGCGTCCATCGTGAGAACCCGTTGTCATGGAATGTCTCAAAAGAACACGTGCATCTCGGTGATGAGTTGGTCGAAATTATCCTGCGGTCTTTCCGGGACTCCGTTGTAGACACGATAGAACAGCCGAAGTTGTAGGAACTTACTGAGGAACGGCTCGATCCCGAACGAATAGCGCGTAAGCGCCTGATCGCCACGCTGGCGACTGGGGTCGAAGTAGTCGTAGGCGAACTTGGCGTTCATCCAGTCACAGACCAGCCAATTGATTTCTCCGTATCCCGCGAATTGTGACGCCCGCTGGGGCAATTGCTCATCCTCGATAAAGTCGATTTCCCCCAGCATGGTGAGCCGCCAGAGGTTGAACCCCGCGTGGAATCCGTAGAGCATCCGCTCTTTGCCCTTGAGCGAATTATGCGCGAAGGACCCACCGAGCCATAGATTGCGGACCACTGGGACATTGGAAAAAAGGTAAGAGCCATTCAGGGACACTTGCTTGCCGATGCGTTGCCCGCGCGAAATCCCGGTCCCATTCGTGACCGCGACACTGAAGAACGCATCGCCTGGCGCGATCCCGACCTCAACGCCAGTATCTGGGCTGGTGAAGTTGAAGCCAGTCCGGGAACGAATGAAGGCCGCGTCGTCTTGCAGACGGAAACCATAAGGCGGGAAAAATTTCCCCGCCTTCACATACATGTTCCAAGGCAGAAATCCAGTGATCAGACCGAAGGTTTCGCGATTGAACGCGCTGCCGGGCCCAAACGATTCATCGAGATAAAAGGTGAGGGCGTCGCGAATCAAATTGACTTCAAGATACGCGGAGGCTTCGGCGATTTCGAAATCGTTGCTGTGGACCGGGCGAAAAGCGGTGTTGTTCCGCACACGGCCCTTGGCGTTGGGCTTGTCTTGCATGAGCGTGGTATTGATGCCACGGAAGTCCGCGCCAATAGAGACGCCATCGACGAGCATGCCAGTAATGGGCGTGCGCGACATCAGGTCGGAGAAGAGGTCCTTGGGTGGTTTGGTCCAAACATCGGCCATCATGCTGCCCACGGCGGTGCGCTTACCGCCACCGGTCTGGTTGACATGGCAGAAGCTACATTTGTAGCCTTCGCGGACAGCAAGGTAGGGTTCCGCCCCCGCCGTCGAAGCACTCCACAGGATGACCCACAACAGGAGCGCGGCAACCGCTCCACCTCGCCCAAAGAAAGTTTCCCTCTGCCCACTCATTGTGTCTCCACCCTGCGATTACTGCTCAGCTCCATTCTGAATCCACGACCGAATCGCCGCGATCTGCGGTCCAGAAAGCCCTGGTTGGTTGAGTGGCATCTGCGCTCCGACGATCGTCGAGCGTCCTTCAATTTTGTGGACCAGGTAACTGCTATCCGGGTTACCTGGACTGACACGGAGGAGCGACGGCGCTTCCGTGCTCGCGACATCCACAAGGTCCTGAAAGGAATTGGCTACCGAGTCGAGCATAAGCCCCTGTTGCGCGCTCCCGCCCACATGGCATCCCGCCTGCGCGCATATTGGTCCAAAGATGTTTGTCTGAATACTTTGCAGCGTTGGCTGTAATCCCGTGCCGCCATCATCACCGTCGTCATCCCCACCACCGGCGCCACACCCGCTCAGGGCCATCAAGAAGATCACAACGAGTCTTTTCTCCCACGAAAACCGCCCACCACTATACAGCGCCATCGTTCCATCCTCCTTCTCCACACCACAAATGTCATGGGATCCATTCCCATCTCCACGCGGCTTACAATTCAAGAGAGGCCGGATTTATTCCTTGCCTCATGTCGTGATTCAGTCAACACGCTCGCGCGCCTCACCAAGAGAGGGCATTCTTCGATGCTGGAAGAGGGGGACGCGAAGGAGAGGGAAGAAAGGAGAGGCGAGGGGGAGCGAAACGGACATGTGTCAGGGCGCACGATCCGTGCGCCCTGCTTGACGAAGAAAAGTGCTTATGGAATCGGCGGCGGGGCACCGTTGATGATCCAGTTCTCGATAGTGCTAATCTCGGAAGCAGAGAGACAGGTTGCCCCAGAACATCCCGGCGGCATCCGTTGTGTTCCCGCGGCAATCGCGCCACCGGCAATAATCTTCTGAAACAGATAGCTTTGCGCCGTCTTCCCCGGAGTGATCCGCGGCATCTGCGGATTTTCAAGACTCCGCAGCGCCACCGTATTAAAAAACGAGTTGGTCGAATTATTGAGGGGAAGTAAAGCAGGAAGCGTGGTCGCCCCTGGAACTCCAACATGGCATCCTGACAGGCCGCACCTTGTGCCAAGAATCCCCTGGACCGCCGAGAAGCTCGGATCACTCGTTACTGCGGAAATGATCTCGAAAGACTGCGTATTCTGCACCCACCGCTGTCTCAGGGTTGCCGTCCTGAATCCCCCCCCACCACTCGTCGTATCTTGGATCGTAACGGGAGCAATAATGATATCTGGACCACCATTTTCGTTCGTCGTCGAGGGGTCCGTCGCCACATTGGACGGGCGGTGGTTCGGAGTGGCCGGGTCAGGAATCGAAGGGTTCGTGAGATCAGCAAACGCCGCGAAGTCTTGCGCAAAGCGGAATTGTGCGACCTCACCCGCTCGTGCTCCGGGTTTGACCACTGTGAAGCTGCGCGTGATGCTGACACAGGTGGGTGCGGTACATGCCCCTGTTCCTCCACCTTCACGCATCTCAATAGCCATCGCCACCGGACCTCCCGGTTGTAAATTCCCAACGTTCAACACGTCGCCAAATCCGCTAAACCGGTCCGGTCCACTCGCCGCCACATCACCCCGCTCCGTTCCCCAGGGAAGCTGTAACGAGATCGCGAGGGACGGAATTAGCAAGCGCACGGTCACTTCCGCGCCTGTGGATGACGAAACGTGCCCGCGAAACGCCTGCAATCCAGACGCCGTGCCCGCGAGTGGACTTTCCCACACCGCATTTTGGATATCTGCCCGCACTCCCTGTGTCACACACAAGAGAGAGAGCGTCCCCACACTCAAAACATGCCGTAGCTGTTTTCCTGTCATATACCCCCCTTAACAATAAGTTAAGCAGATCTATGGCACAGACAACGCCTGTTGTCATGCCTCAAAAGAAGAGATTTTTCTACTCCGAATAGATGTACTTGTGAGCACGGAACATCCGCCTCCCAAGGTTGTCTCCGCGCCAGACAGGCGCGAGAATGCTGGGGGCGACCTGACCCGTCGCCCCGAAATCCAGCAGGAAGAATGTGAAGAGGGAAGTGTCCGCTGAGCCCGTTGCTCAGCGGCAACCTTAGAGTGACGGCACCAAGGGACGTTGCGCTCATCCCCGGCGCGGTAGGATCAACCTAGCGAGAGACCGCCAGTTCAGCGCGACGGTTCATCGCCCGGCCGTCAGGATTATCTCTGCCGTTCTTTGTGTTTTGCGCAACGGGTTCACGTTCGCCGCGGCCTTCGGTGCTCAGACGGCTCGACGCAATCCCCTTCGATACGAGGTATTGCT
>JABFSC010000234.1 GCA_013140885.1 Deltaproteobacteria bacterium
GATATGGAGTCACCTCCTGTTTTCTCTTCCCCCTGGAAGGGGGAAGAGACCTGTAAGCGGTCCCCGTATCTTGGTCGGGTTTCCCTATAGGCGTAACCGGACTCCTCGTCCCTCTCTTTCCCTCTTGCCCAATCTTCCTTGTGGCACCCTGACTGCCTATCCCGTTTCCTTATTGTCATGCTATGAGCTAGCGTCCTCTCGTTCACTGACTGCGTCAGTCGTTACTCCATCCTCAGCTTGTATAAGGATATCCTCCTCTTGAAGCCGCGACGCCCGCCTTTGAACTCGTGCTCCGCACGGTGTCGTTATTTTCTAATGGGTTGGTGGGTGTGCAGGAAATCAAGATGACCGATTCTTCGACCACGAGTAGCTTCAACTCCCGCACGGGGCTCGCTGACAAGCAGGGCAACATTGTGAGCAATGGCACCATTGAGCTGAGCAAAAACGCGGTGGTGAATGGCAACGCGCAAGCGCAAACGATTGTCATTAAGGACAGCGCTAGGGTGACAGGCAGCAAAACTGTGCTGACCCAACCGCTCTCCTTCCCGCCGGTGGTGTTGCCCACCGGGTTGAAAAATCTCGGCAATGTGGACGCCCGGGATGGTCAAGTGAAGACTGTGTCGGGGCCAGCGAGTTTTCAAGTCGAGAATCTCAAGGTCGGGGAGAATAGTCGGTTGGTGATCGACAATGCCCGGGGACCGGTCACGCTGTATGTGACGGGCAACGTGTCCCCCTCGAAATCTGGCGCGATCGCCGTGACTGATCCCAACCCGGAAAAATTCGCCATCACGTAACCGGGAGTGGGAACGTGAGCTTATCCGGGCAGACCCAATTTTATGGGGTGATCTACGCCCCCAAGTCCGTGGTCAGGCTCTCCGACCAGGGGAAATTCCTGGGCTCGTATGTCGGCAGTCAAATCACCTTGGATAAGAATGCCGTCATGCGGTTTGATAGCGCGTTACTGGGGAAGTAGCGGAAGGGGGTTGCTCATAGCCAGGGACTGCGAGCGACTCCCTTTCATTCTTTGATCGATTCCGTTGACCCGGCTATTTACTGAACCCCAGTCCTGAATTGGCTCAGGACTGGGGTTGAATCCGTCTCCCCTAGCGTCGCGCCGCGCTCCCCCTCAGCGTCTCTCAGTCGCGCCCCCCTGCCTCCGCTCTGGCGGTGCCGCCGTCCTGGCCGTGCCCGGCGCCGGGGGGCTGGCGCGGGGCTCGTCAGGGCAGGCGGCACCAACGGCAGGGTGGTGCGCCGGAAGCGGCAGTCCGGGGCAAAGGCCGGTTGCATTTCCTCTACCTACGTCGCCGCGGCCTGCGATGGCCTTGGCGAAACGCAAAGAGGGCGCCGCTTTGGGCGCCCTCTCGTGAGAACTTCAACCGTCAGGAAGGTATGACCAGTCTCCGCCCTGGCTAGTCTCCGCTGCCGCTGATCTCCAACAACGAAGAGGCGGTATCGCAATTGGTGAGACTGGCGAGATCGCAGATCTGGTAGTTCATGGTAAAATCTCCGCGCTCGCTACCAGGAGCGACAGTGAAACCGCCGTTGGTGAAAGTGACGCCGCTCGGGAGCGGGCTCAGCAGAGTGAGTTGCACGTTCAACGTCGTCGCTGCTCCATTGTTAAACCGGTCGTTCGCGAGCACGCTTGGAGTTTTTCCACCGGTGCTGGAGAATATTTTCGCGAAGACGTCGTTCACCGCGTCGATGGTTTTGGGCGTCAGCGTTACGGTGGCCGATTTGCAGTTGCTGAGATCGGCGAGCTGGCAGATCTCGTAAACCAGCGTGTGCGTAGCGCTGGGCATGCCGGCACCGACGCTGACGGCGCCGCTTGAGGTGTTAAGGCTCAGGCCCGGATCGCTCGACGAAACCTGGCGCAACGATACCACCGACGTGGTGGCCGTAACGCCGCCGAGGGTGTCATTGGCCAGAACGTTGGCGATCACAGTGGCGGCCGTGCCGAATGACACAGAGGCCTGATCATTCACCGCTGCCAGAGGTGTCGGCGTAGGGGGCGGCACCGGAACGATGGTGAACGTGAGCGCATTCGATGGCGAATCGCCACCTGGGGCGAGATTCACAACCGTCACCTGCGCCGTGCCCAGTGCCACGAGGTCGGAGGCTGGGATGCTCACGAGCAATTGCGTTGATCCTCTGTATGTCACTGTCCGGTCCACGCCGTTCCAGCGCACTGCCGGTGAGCCCGGCTTGGTGCGGTCAAAGTTTGTTCCATTGACCGCTAACGTAAACCCTGGGCCGCCGATGACCGCCGTTGCCGGAAACATCGACGACAAAACGGGTACGATCGGAGGGGGCCATGGGACGGTGAACATTTGCGGGTTCGAGGTGCCACCACCCGGAGCGGGATTGAAAACCGTCACTACTGCCGTACCCGCGGACAATATGTCGGCGGCCGTGATCGATGCCGTCACCTGCGTGGCGGACCTATACGTCGTTGCCCGGTCCGCTCCGTTCCAGCGCACCACGGAGTTTCTGATGAAGTTCGTGCCAGTGACCGTTAATGTAAAGGCAGCGCTTCCCGCCGTCACGGTTGTGGGAGAGAGCGTCGTCGTTGTTGGCACCGGCGCTATGACGGTAAACTGTTGTGCCCCCGAGGTGCCGCCGCCGGGCGCCGGATTAAACACCGTCACTGCTGCGGTGCCCGAGGATCCGAGATCGACCGCCGAGAGGGTTGCGGTTAACTGCGTCGGCGATACATATTGGGTTGCCAGATTGACGCCGTTCCACCGCGCCACTGAGCCCAGAGCACCGCTAATAAAGTTGGTTCCATCAATCGTCAATGTCACCCCGGCGGTCCCTGCGGTCGCCCATGTTGGAGAAATCGTCGTCATCGTCGGCACGGGCGCCGGAGGCGGTTCTCCGCCACTCAAGAGCTGCAATTCCACTACGACTTTCGGATTCGATGCGCTAGCTGAACCGCTGCGCACATCGCCGCCCGCGGCAGCCAGGGCCGTGGTAATCGACACCGGCACCACCGTCTTATTCAGCCCGGTGAGATTGACCGTTCCGAGCCAGCCTGAGGTCGTGGCCGGCACTGTCCTGGGGTCGTCGTCCATGACCCAGGAAGCGCTGCGAAAGCCCTTGCCGCCGCGCGATCCAGAGGTGCTGCCGGTCTGGGTAAAGGTGATTTTGGAGATGTAGTAATACGGCGGCGCCGTAATGACGAAACTGAGGGTGTCCATCGCTAGCGACGCACCTTCGTCGGACGCATAGCACGCCGCGCTGACAAAAAAGGATCCAGGAATATAGCCGGTGTTGATGCCGATGTTGAGCTGGTTCGGGTTCACGGGATCGGGCGCCGTGGTTGCCGGATCATAACATCGTCCGGGCACCGCATCGTTGATCTCCGAGAAGGTGACCGTTTGTGCAAGGGCGGGAGAAAGCGAGTGTAGGACGAGCACGGTCACGCCCGCCACCCATGCCGTCAGCGATTTCAAGTTCACCATGATTGTTTGCTCCTTGGAAAGTTAGCGCGCCGCGCGCACGGGTGGACTACAGCGGTGACAATTCGACGACCACTACGGCATTGCTCGCGCTGGCCGAGCCGGACACGACCTGTATGCCAAACGCCGCGAGAAACGTCGTGAGCGAGACCGGGAGGAACGTGTTACGCTCGAGGCTGAGATCGAGGCTCCCTCGCCCTCCCAAGGCGTCGTCGTCGACGACCCAATTGGTGGCGGCAAATCCCATGCCGCCGCGCGAACCAGAGGTTTGCATAGCCTGTGTGAACGTGATCTTGGAGATAAAATATCCTTCAGGCGCCTCGACGTGAAAACTAAATGTATCCATGAGCATCGCCGAGCCGTTAGGGGCTGAGGCGGTACAGGAGGTCATACCGATATTGAGGCGGTTGGGATCGATCGGATCGGGCGCTGTCGTCGCGGGTGAGTAGCACCGGCCGATGCTGGTGAAGCGCGAAAAGGTCGCTGTCTGCGCGTGAGCGGTCGTGGCCAGGACGGTAACCAGGATGGCACAGGAGGCGAGCTGTCTGATTAACACGAGTGAGTTCATCGTTTGTTTTCTCCTCTAGGGTTCAATGTTTCGGAGAGAGAGGTGTCTGTTCGCGCGCCGTGTTCGGCGTGGGCCGCACCCTACCGGTGTGGGGGAAAAGGAGCAAGCAAAACTTGTCAGGAAACGGCTGAATGTCGTGTCAGGAAAATGCTGACACTTGGGGAAGTGGTGCTGTTGATTAGAGCCCGACCGCCGGGATCCTTGGCAACTCCGCAGACATGAAGGCATCGTCGTGAAAGTCGTGGTCTTGTGGATCCTGGGAGGCTGGGAGCACGTCTTCTCGATGCAGGCGTTGTGGAAGCCGGAGGGTAAAGGTCGTGCCGTGACCGAGGACTGACTCAACGGCGATGGTCCCGTCAAAGAGATTGGTGACAATGTCCCGCGTGATCGACAAGCCGAGCCCGGTGCCTTCGCCAAAGGGTTTGGTCGAGAAAAAATCGTCAAAAATCTTGGCGAGATGGTCGGGCGCGATCCCGCAGCCAAAATCTTGCACCCGGACAGACAGCGTGTCGTCTTCCTCCGTGACCGAGACGCGAATCTCACTCTCGACGCCTCCCGTGTCTTGGTAAGCGTCGATCGCGTTGCCAATCAGATTCGTCAGCATTTGCCCGAATTTGCTGGGGTCCCCGTAGAGCACCGGATTCGTCGCCGTGCAGGTCAAGCTCACCGTGCACTGCGCGAGTCGCAGCCGATGCGAGAGCAGCAAACTCGTATCCTCAATGACTTGGACAACCGAGAAGAGTTTGGCTTGCTCCTGTTGGAGATCGCGCGTGTGCAGTTTGAGACTGCGGATGTGGGCGGCGGCTTTTTCTAGCCACTGTTGCGTGGCACCGACGAATTTGTCCATGTCGGTGGCGATCGCCTGATGATCTTTCTCGGTGATGTCGGGATCACTGACCGAGGCGCGATATTCGCGCACCAGGTCTTTCACGATCTTGAGGGTCGCGAGCGAGGCCCCCAACGGCGTGTTCATTTCATGGGCGATGCCCGCCGTCAGGCGACCGAGCGCGGCCATTTTTTCCGCGCGCAGGAGATTCTCTTGGCTCCGTTGGAGGGTCCCATAGGTGTGTTCGAGTTGCGCGAGCGAATGCTGTAACTCCGTGTTTGCCTGGCCCAGGGCTTGGGTACGGTCCTCGACTTTTTGCTCAAGGCTAGCGTTCAGGGTAGCGATCTCCGCATACGAGAGCGCATTGGCGATGGACAAGGCGCTTTGGTGGGCGAGGGTCACCAAAAAGTCGCGATCCTCGACCGAGAAAAACGCTCCTGACTCCTTGGCACCCAGGGCAAAGAACCCCAGGAGCTGCCCCTTTTGTAACACGGGGACCAGCAGCTGCACATCAATGGGAGCGAGGACCCGCCAGCTCTGTTCCACGGGATCGGCGACCGGCGCGCTGTCCAGGATGTTGTAGCGAGACAGGGGCTGACCCGTGGCCTGTAAGGTGTGGAGCAGCGGATGCGAGGAAGGCAAGCTGAAGGGCTGAGGAGGGACCGGATACGTGGGCAGATACGAAGGACGGTCCGGCGCGTGGAGGAAAATGTACCCCTGCGTGACACCGACGGTGTTGTTCACCGTTTGCCAGATAAACGCGACGATGTCTTCGAGATCAAGCATGGCGGCGAGCGCGGCACTCGTGGTCTCCAAGACTTTGGCGGGCTGATAGCGGGAGCGAAAGAATAGTCGATCCACCCCACGTTGGACGTACTCTTTCACGGGAGTCAGAAAGAGCACCACGACCAGGGTGAAGAGCAGGTGAAAAATGGGCGCATGCACCTGGTTGGTATGGTGCAGGGTGACATCAAGGAGCGCGAGAAAGAGGAGGAACGCGACGGTCAGCGTCGCGGTAAGCGTGAGATAGTAGGCCCCGCGTTTCAACAGGGCATCAATCTCGAACAGGTCGTGTTTGATGATGGCGTACCCAACGCTGAGTGGGAAAAGAAAGGCGGTGAAGACCGCGTAGTTGACCGCGACTCGGCCGCCAGAGATGCCGGACCCAAACATCAACAAGGCGGGGAACACATAGCCGCTGAGAAATCCGAGAAAGACGACCCGCACCCGTTGGCGAATGAGGTGGGACGCGGTGGTGTAGTAATCCGCGATCACCTTGCCGAGAAAAATGGTGGCGCCAATCCCCACCATCACCATGCAGAGATTGTGGATCCGCGAATAGGCGAGTGGGTGATACAACAAGAGTTCATAGGCACCACCGAGCACGACCGCGAGCATCACCGGGATGACGAGGAGGAGCGCGCGGAAACGATGCACCCGATCAACCGGAAACACCAACGCCAGGTGAATGAAGGCGAAAGGAAAGATCGCCTCACTCAACGCGTGGAGGCGAAACAGGTGGGACGGACCGTAGAGATCAAGCACGGTCATGCTGAACGTGCCGAGCGCGAGACTGGCGACGCAAAATGAGCGCGCCGCGAGGTCCTGGGGTTTCAGAAACCACACTACGATGCCGAGCAACGCGCAGGCGAGACCGAGCGCGAGCGAGGTGCCGAAGAGCAAGCCGTAGTCTCGCCAGGTGAAAGTTTGTGACGGCAGCGTGATAGTCTCCGTCCGTTCGTGTGTCAGCAGTGTATACGTCAACTCAGTCCCCGGCGGCCACTCGCGCACCAGGGCGTGGAGTTCCTCCGCGGTCGCGACCGCGTGTCCGTTCACCGCCACGACGACCTTTTGATAGATATCGCGCGGCTGTTGGGTCACGGACCAGTGCGGCAAATCCACCGACGCCACCACGCGATTCCCCAGCACGACAAAGCCGGGAAAGGTGACGTGCCGCCACCGGGTGCTATTGACCACGCAGATGGTCGCGAGCCCCAGCACGAGCACGACAAGCGTGAGCGCAATCTGTTTGTGATAGGGATGCGTGGGTTCGGTCGGAGTCACGGTTGCCACCTTGCCTGACGCGATTGATACACACCACTCAGCAGGGTCAACACGGCGGCCGCGGTGCAGAGCAGTGCGAACCAATCGCCATACCGAGCATATAGCGTGAGTTCTGACCGCGGTACAATCGTGCCGATGCGTACCCCCTCCGCATCTGCCGATACGGCGTAGGGACGACCGACGGGATCGATAAATCCAGAGATGCCAGCGGTGGCGGCGCGGACGAGAGGACGACGATTCTCCACGGCGCGAAACACGGCCATCGAAAAATGTTGCGCCGCCGCCGCTTCCCCGGCTCCCCACGTGTCATTGGAGATGTTGACGAGAAATTCCGCGCCCTCCAGCACGAGACGACGGCTCATGGGAGGGTAGGTGACCTCATAACAAATCGTCACTCCCCAAGGACGGTGGGGTTGGGAAAAAATGGTCGCGCGGTGGCCTGGGGTAAAGTCGTTGGGGACCTCACTCCGGGTGGGGCGGAGCAAGTGGTGAGCGAACGGCAGATACTCCGCGAACGGAATCAACCGTATTTTATCGTACACATCGACAACCTCTCCCTGTGGAGAGAGTAAATAGGCGGAATTATAGGACTGCGTGCCCGTGTCGGTCTCGTCCATGCGCGGCGCCCCGACGAGGAGAAAGGCGTTGGTCGCGCGGGTGAACGCGCTGAGTTGTTGATGAAACATGGGCTCGCGGTCGAGATAGAAGCCTAGTGCGAACTCTGGCCAGATAATCAAGTTAGGCTGTTCGTTGGCGATCCCCTGCTGTGTGAGCCGGAGATAGGTGAGCAGGGTGCTGGCATAATGGGCCCGTTGCCAGCGCTGGGAGCTTTCCACATTGGCATGGACCACCGCGACCGTCAGTGGCCGCGCCTCGGGAGCAGCCGGCGCGTCGTAGTGCCGCAGTTGTCGAGCACCATAGCCGACCACCACGGCGACACTGGCCGCGAGTATGACCACCGCGTGCATGGGAAACCGCTGAGTCGGAGCGGCGCGGGTCTCGCGACGCGCATACGCCGCCAAAAATACCAGGATTTCCGCACCCACCGCGCCACTCAAGGCCAGCAGATACGAGAGTCCATAGACACCCGTGATGTCCGCGATCTGAATCAGGACTGGATGCTGGTGTTGGGTGTACCCCAACAGCTCCCACGCGATGCCCGCGAACCAGGTGGAACGGGCGAATTCGCCAGCCACCCACACCGCTGGTGCGCCCAGGACCACGAGCAGTGGACTCCCATGACGAAACAGCACGCACACGAGGACGGCGACGAGGCCAACGTAGACGCCAGCAAACAGACCGTAATTGAAGAGCGTGAAGAGAATATCCAGCGGGAAGGGAAGCGCGAAGTAGGTGGTGACGGCGACGTAAATCCAGAAGCCAATCCCGGCGCAACACAGGACTCCGAACAGCAATCCCAGGACGAATCCGGTTCGTGGGGTGTGCTGTCGGAGCGCGAGAAAAAACGGCGTGAGGGCGATCCACCCCGCACCACTCCAGTCGTAAGGCGGGCAGGCGATGGTGTAGAGCAACGCGCCCAACGTCAGCAGGCCAAGCTTATACAGCCGCCCACCGTGTGGCCGTGGCGGCGTGGGGCATGCTTCATCAAACGGTGCGGACATTGCGCGACGAGAAGAACGAAGGCGCGTGCTGGAAAAG
>JABFSC010000753.1 GCA_013140885.1 Deltaproteobacteria bacterium
GCACGGCAACCGCGAGGGGACCATTACGGCTCAGCTCTGGGACCGCTTTGCCATCGCGGATGAACATATCCGCCGTCGCCGCGAGTGGAGCGCGTTCGCGGAAATCGACGGCGATCGTTTCTTGTTGCTTGGCGAGATAGAGCAGGAAGAACCCACCACCACCAATCCCGGTCGATTGCGGGCGAATCACACTAATCACAAAGGACGCGGCGACAGCGGCATCGACCGCATTGCCACCTTGGCGGAGCATGTGGATGCCCGCCTCGCTGGCCTGCTCGCCAGCGGTGACCACCATGCCTTTGTCACTGGTCGCGACAAACGGGGCGTACTTGGCAAGGTCCGCCTGATCCTTCGCGTGGCCAAGACCGGGCGCAAGGAGCGAAAAGGAGAGCGACAGGACGAAAGAGAGAAATACAGAGAACAGTTGAATTGGACGCGAGTGAATTCGTATACGCACGGGGTTCCCTCTTTTCGGTGGGCACGAGTATAGGGAAGCGGTGGAAAATCAGCAATGCGTGGCTGAAACGGGCATTCGTATGAGCGCTATTCCTCCTCCCTCAGGTTGACTTTACGGACCGCTTCTGATGTTCAAGAGCGAACTTGTTGTTCAAGGCGCATAACCTTCTGAATGTCTTCTCTTCGACACCTCTGGTTTGATAACCGCCATCTCCTCGGTGACGCGGCTGGGCAGCGACTCCTCGCTGAACTTGAAGCCCTGGGGCCACGCCCGCGTGAAACCATTTTGACGGCTGGGGATCGTCTCGCGGCGATTTCCCTCACCCTGGCACAAAGCTTTTGTCGCCACGCTCCGGCGGCGTGGCGACTCTTTGGTGGAGAAGTCTTTTCTCGTTGGGTGACTATCGGGGAACGACTCGCGGGCGAAGAACCCACGTCACGGGAAGGCGCGACGGCATATTTCGCCATTGCGCCCGCGACAGTCGCACGGTTGAGCTTGGAGACGGTGGCGACCTGGGCGGAGATTGGTCGTGACACGCTCAAACTCTCGCGCCGGCTGGGCTCACAGTTCTTGCAAGCATCGGCCCCATTGCTGGCGTCCATTCCAGACCCGGTGCTGTCGCGCTTGCGCGCGTGGGCGACGCACGGCAGTGCGCTACTGGGGACCAAAGGGTGGAAAGGCGAATTTCTCGCGGTGTCCTATTTCGACGCCGCCCCCGCGGCGTTGCCAGTCCTTAGCGAAGAAGAAATGGCGGCCTGGGCAAAACTTGGGCTGCTGGTGCAAGATGCTGGTCCGTGGACTTTTTACGCCACGTTGCCACGCGGGTTCGCCGAACTGACGAGTGAGGAGCGGCTTCTGCTGCTCACGAGTTGCCAGGAGGCGGCACGGGTTGCCCCGAAATCGGCGACCGACGTGTTCGCGCTCTTACCTCCGGCGCTTCTCCCTTTTGCTCCCGCGCTTCGTCACACGTTGTTGGCATGGTTGACGCCGACGATTCGTACCGATCCGGCCTCCATTCCACCGGCGCTCCCACTGCTGAAATCTTTTGTCAAAATCGTCTCGTTGGAGTCGCGACCACCGCTCCGAGAGACCTTGCTTGAAGTCGCGCGACACTTTCCCGCTGGAGTTCCACTACTGATCCGCACCCTCCCATGCGCGTGCGAAGAGACGGGCGAACACGGAGTGCTCGACTGGCTGACCACGGGGCTCACTATCGCGGCTGACAATCCCGCGGCTGGCGTCGCGTTCTTCGCGCTTGAGTCTCGCACCAGCACGCGAGTTCTGCGCGAGTCGTCTTCGGCGGTCGAGTTAGCGGAAGTGCAGGAACTGTTGCGCAAATATATCCACATGCTGTCCGGCTCCACGGTGGCGATCGTGCAACAAGAAGGGCTGTCCTATCCGCCCGCGCTCGAAGCGTTACCGGTGATCGCGGATGCGCTTCCGCTGCCCGCGCGCGTGGATCTCTTTTCGACGTATGAAGACAATTTTCGCCTGTTGCGCGCACTGGCCGCGCAACAGGCGGGGCGGCGAGAATTCGGGACCTATACGTTTCTCCTTGAGGAGATGTGGCCACGGCTTTCTCCGCTTCTCCAACAATTGATGAGCCTCGGAGCTGACCGACGTGGGGGACTCGCTGAATACTTTCATTGCTTTCCGCATCCAGAGATCGTGGAGACGCTCTTTCTTATCTGTGAGACGCGACGCATCAACCTCATTCTCGAACGGCACTATCGTGGCCTCGTCGACGATCTCCAGTGGGTCTCCTCACTCACACTCCCCTCACTGTTGCCGGACGTGTTACGCGCGGCGTTATCCGGGCTCGCGTTGACCTTGCCCCCGCAGGCGACAGTGTACGACTCGGCGCGGACAGCGGCTGAGGTTTATCAGACTGTGCTGTCCACTCTCGTCGCGCTGCGCCAGGCGCGCGAACCATCCTCGTTCGAAGCGATCTTTTTCGAGAAACTCACGGGCGATGCGCTGATTGACCCAGACATGGACGATAGCCCGCCGCCTCCCGATGCTCCGCCATTGCCACAACTAGAACTCGACCCTGAACGCGACGAACGCGAGGGCGGTTCCCCGCTGTCACCAGAGGAACTCAAGGCACTGATTGAAGCTGGCGTGGACTTACAAATTCGCCAGGGGAAGGACGATACGATTTCCCCACAGGGGTTGTACATCAGTGACTTGGTCGGCAAGCTACCGGGGAACGCGGAGAAAGAGGCCGTGCTTCCAGAGGATGGTATTGTCGCGACTCTCCAGCGTCGCCGCGAACGGGACGAAAGCCAGACCTTTTTCTATGATGAATGGGATTATCAGATTGGCGACTATCGTGCGCGCTGGTGTCGTCTCCACGAAATTGTGTTGGCCGGTGACGCGGGAGAATACTTCAACAAGACGCTGAACGATTACGCGACGCTGACACCAGCGGTGAAACATGAGTTTCAGCGAATTCGACCGGAGCAATATCGGATCGTGCGCGGCTTGGAGGATGGCGAGGAGTTTGACCTCAATGCCGTCATCACGGCGGCGAGTGATATGCGCGCCGGGCTCTCGCCTTCCCCGAAACTCTACTCCGTGCGTCGGCAGACGGAACGTGACGTAGCCGCGCTCTTCTTGCTCGATATGAGTGCGTCGACGGATGAACCGATCGCGCCGGTGGTGCGGCAATACGCGGACGAGGAGCAAGACGATTGGCGGTCGTTGTGGAAGAACCGTCCGGTGGTGCCAGAGCCCAAGCCTCGCCGCATCATCGATGTCACCAAAGAAGCGTTGGTCCTGATGGCCGAAGCCTTGGAAGAGATTGGTGACGCATACGCTATCTATGGTTTTTCCGGTCAGGGACGCGAGAACGTTGAGTTTTATCACGTCAAGTCATTCGCGGAATCCTTATCTCCCACCGTGAAAGGGCGACTTGGCGCGGTCGAGCCGAAACGCTCGACCCGCATGGGAGCGGCGATTCGACACGCGCTGACCAAGCTGAAAGATGTGGCCTGCCGCATGAAACTCCTCGTCGTGCTGAGTGATGGGTTTCCGCAAGACATGGACTACGGTGCCGACCGACGGTCGATCACCTACGGTCTCCGCGATACCATGTCGGCCTTGCGCGAGGCGGAACGCGCGGGAGTCCTCACTTTTTGTCTGACCGTGGACAAAGCTGGCCATGACTATCTGCGCGAGATGTGCGAGGACTCTCGGTACCTGGTGCTGGACGATGTCGCGTCCCTGCCAACCGAATTGCCGAAGGTCTATCAGCGCTATATGCGTCCACGGGGGTAGGAGACAGTTCGGAGTTCGGAGTCTGGGACAGTTCGGAGTTCGACTTTGGACTTTGGACTTGAGACCTTGGACAGAATTGTGGCATACGAACGTAAAGATACCTTCTACAAGAAGGCGAAACAGGAAGGCTATCGGTCACGGTCAGCTTATAAGTTGATTGAACTGAATGCGGAGTTTCGTTTTCTCAAACCAGGAGATCGCGTCGTCGATCTTGGCTCCTGGCCTGGTGGGTGGGTACAAGTGGCCGCCTCGGTTGTTGGGAAAACGGGGCGGGTTGTGGGAATTGATCTCGTTGAGCTTGAAGCCGTGCCTTTGACGCAGGTGACGCTTCTCCAAGGAGATGCCACCGATCCCGCGCAACAGGAGAAAGTACTCATCGCACTTGGTGGGCAAGCCGATGTGGTGCTCTCGGATATGTCGCCGAAACTGAGTGGGATTCGCGAGCGTGATGACGCCCGTGCGATGGAATTGTGTCGCGCGGCGGTTGGCTGTGCTCAGGCGCTTCTGCGGCCCGGAGGCACGCTGGTCTTGAAGGTGTTCATGGGCGAGGAGTATCAAACTTTTTTAGGTGAATTGCGAACCGTGTTTCCGACAGTGAAAAGCACTCGGCCCGACGCCACCCGCAAAGGATCGGCGGAAACGTATGTGGTGGCCACGGGATTTCGCCCGTTTTAAGAGGCGTGGAGGCATTGCCCCGCTTTTCGTGGGAAGTTGATAGTGCTATGAGGGCACGGAAAAAATAAAGACGACTCCTGCTCTCCACGAGCGGAGATCGCATGGCAAGATGGAGGGGTACTATGAAATTGTGGAAGGTGATGTCCAGCGTGGTATTGGTCGCGGGCGCGCTCACGCTGGCCTCGTGTAAACAGGAAAAAGAGCCGCCTAAACCGCCTACGCCCGATGCGCTGACCGCATGCCGGAATGAGTGTAAGACGTCCTCGGAGAAGATGTTTCAACAGTGCAGCGATAAGATGACAAGCGAACAAGCCTTTGATCGGATGAGCGAGTGTAACACCCAAGCCGATGATTTCTCTAAGAAATGTCGGGCTGAATGTGATCAAAAGGCGGCGACGAGCAAGTAAGGGCCTTGGGAAAACCCCCTCAGTGGAGTCGCGACGTGAAGATCCTCGGACGGGAAGAGGTGTGGATTCATACGCACTTCCTCACTGATTGTGTTCGTCTTTCCGCTCAGCGCATGCGGGACATCGAGAAAGCGTTGCTGCCGACGTTGCGACAACTGGGAATTGTCTTTGGGATTCACTTCACGCAACTCCGGGATGAGCGCACTTGCCGCATCGTGCTGGAATGTCGGCCCTTCGCGGCGACGCTTGATCGTATCCAGCAGCATCTCCAAGAGGTCGTGCGCGATATTCCCGCGCGCCCCTCAACAACCAAAGTCACACCGGAAGAGCCGCGGCTTGCGTCCGCGCCTCCACAGTAAAAAGGAAAGGCGGAAGGTCTTAGTGGACCTTCCGCCTTTCCTTTTCTCGACCGCCGATAAAGAGCGTCCACCACTATTCAACAGTGATTTGATCCTTGAATTTCGCGAGGGCCTTCTCCTTAATGCCTTTCACTTTGGTGAGGTCATCGACACTCGTGAACGCCCCGTTGGCCTCGCGGTAGGCAATAATCGCTTTCGCCCTAGTTTTGCCGATCCCTTTGACTGACGTGAGGGCAGCTTCATCCGCGGTATTGATATTGACTTTCGCGGCAGTAGGGGTCGCCGTTTCCATCGCTGGCGCAACGGTCGGAGCCGCTGGCGCGGCGGAAGGTGGAGGTGCTGGAGTAGTTGCCGGAGCTTTTGGCGGCGACATCCCCGTTCCTGGTTGTTGTGCCCAGCTTGGCATCCCTCCTGTGAGGATTGTCAGAGCCGCGACGGAAAGTCCTTTCACCCAAAACTTCATGAAGCCTCCTTTTCCTCTTGGCTGGCGAGGATATGTAAGATGGTCCACGTATAGGATGGATGCTCCGGCTTTGTCAAGGGAAAAGTGCTTGGCGGGTGCATATCAAATTTCTGGCAGCGCTGGTGGGGAGCCGGAGAAGCCCCGTGAGCAGGTTGGCGGTCGGCGTGCCGCTGGTGAGTTCTTGGATGACGTTGAGTCCGTCGTACAGAAAGTGCGTCGTCGTGCCGTTGACCGTTTTGCTTTTGCGTCGACCAACTCCGTCATACGTCAAACTCGCGGTGACGCCCGGCCCACTCAAACTGACGAGCTGATCTCTGGCATTCCACGTGTACGTCGTCGTGCCACTAGAGTCTGTCAAGGTCTGGAGGTTGCCGTTGTTATCATACGTCGCGCTCCTTGGACCGAGCATCAGTTGCTGGTTGGCGGCGTTGTAATTCACCGTATTGATGGCATTGAGCACGCCGGTGCATGATCGCAAGACCTGCCCCTTTCCTCCACTGAGGGTCGTGGCTCCTTGCGTGTACGTTAGCGCGGTGAACCAGGCATTAGGGGACCAATGCCCAGGCGGGTGAAGAGGGTAGCCCCACTCAGAACCCGACTTTCCCTGCAACGTCCCCTATTCCGGTACTCGTCCTCTATTCCGGTAAAGCCACAAAAGCCGCAACGTCCCCTATTGCTCCAACACCTGTAGTCAAAGTTTCCGCGCCAGAACGCGGCGCGGGTGTTGAAACTGTCACCGCTTCTCTTCCGTTCGTTCGCGCAGCCGCACGGAGAACCGAAACGAGCCGCGTCAATCCTTACAGGACCTTCAGCTCGCTCCAGCCCAGAGCGTACCCCAATGCCCGCTTGACCTCGCGCTCTCGGTCCGGCGGGAGCTGTCCGACAGGCTCCGCGAGCGAAGCCGTGGGGATGACGTGGATGTTGTCGAAGTTCGCCACGGACGCGCGGGCAAGGCCTTCCGCCGTACCGATCGGAACTTCCTGAGGAATGCCACGCGTGGTCGACGTCACCTCCACGACAATAACCTTGTTGAGGTAGCCGTACGCCGGCGTGCGACTCAAGAGCAGCACGGGGCGACGTCCGATTGGGGGTGGCAGGTTCGCCCAATAGATATCGTACTGCTTCACCGTTTCCTCCGGCTCCGCTGCGCCTTCTCCTCGGGCTGCCAAACCGCTGGGTCGAAGTAGGCTTCGGCCGCCGTGTCTGGCTGGGCGCGATAGGCCTCCGCAGTCTCGCGCTCCTCCAACTCCCAGAGGGCTCGGCGAATCGCGGTGCGGATGAACTCCGAACGCCGGCGCGATCGCGCCGGCGCAACCTGCTCCAGCTTTGCCGCGACGTCATCCTCGATCTCTACCAGCATCTGTTTCATCTGGCAGAGGATATACTCCTTACGATGCTCCGAGCAATCCAGCGGGTACTTCCACGTGGGGAAGCATTCCTTTTGAGTTGTCGAACGATTTCCCGCGGGTGACCGCGCCGGTGTAAGCTGAGACGACTGGAGGGAACGTTACTTGTGAAGGAATTGGGAATTGGTGGGAAATTGGGGGCAGGTCTTGCATTGATACATTTTCAAAATAACCAGCGACAGAAGGAAAAAAATGAAGTGCTGGATTGCAAGACCTGACCCCTTTTCGCGCTAGAGTCCGTCAAGGTCTGGAGGTTGCCGTTGTGGTCATACGTCTCGCTCTTTGGCCCCAGCGTCAGTTGCTGGTTGGCCGCATCATAAGTGGCCGTGGTGAGGGCATCGGGCACGCCGGTGCATGATTGCAAGACCTGACCCCTTACCCCTGGAATCCGTCAAGGTCTGGAGGTTGCCGTTATTGTCATACGTCTCGCTCTTCGGCCCCAGCGTCAGTTGCTGGTTGGCCGCATCATAAGTGGCCGTGGTGAGGGCATCGGGCACGCCGGTGCATGATTGCAAGACCTGACCCCTTTTCTGTGCCTTCCTCTCTTCGGCCCCAGGGTCAGTTGCTGATTGGCGGCGTTACAATTCGCGGTAGTGCTGGCATTGGGACCGCCGGGGCATGATTACAAAACCTGTCCCCTTCCCCGGCTTGTCCCCGATCTATACATGCGGTCCGATCCTATTTCTTGTTGGGAGGCATAAATGAAACGGTAAGGCGATTCCTTGAGGCTTCAAAGTTTGTTTCTACTCGCCATGTGTCAGCATAGATTAACACTGCGCAAAAAGTAGGAAACCATATCCCAGACAATGCCAGTGGCAACAGTAAAAATTTGTTCGTTCCTCCCTTTTTTTTTGTCTCATGGTAGCGAGAAAATGTCGCAATGAGGGTTTTCAAAATTCTTACCTTCTGCCCTGTCACTACTATCTCGAAAGGACGCTCCTGGTCGATCTCACTCCGGGACGCATTCAAAAGGTCGTCCTGTTGATACTGAAGAGTTATCATCATCGTCTCTTCTCCTGGAAAATTCCACGCTCGATAGAACTCATTGACCCTTGTGAACGTAGGGCGAGGTGCTCAAATTTCCGAGGCTACCGGGTTTTGTGGTTAACGGAGCGTACGTCCCGAAAACACAGGGCTTTCTGTCTCCAAGAATTTTGTGATTGGGAAACGCCTCTATTGTTTTTCAAGGACTCATCTTTTCAAACTACAAAATCCGTTAGCATTAGACAGTTGGAGTAGGGAAGGTTATTATCCCTCCCTCATTCTTGCCCCTCAAAATTTTTCGTTCATTGGAGTTCCAATCAGTTGTTTGCTTCGCATACTAACCAAATAGCAAAGCAAACAGACATGCAAGAAAATTTTAATTTCGGACCCTTACAGAGTCTCTCACAACCCTTTACACAGAGATCGTAAGCAGCTTTGCAACCTTTTCCCGGTTCTTTTGGGCCGGTTGGAGGTCTTTGGGGAGGAGGCTGTCCCGGTTTTCCAGGGGGTGGTTG
>JABFSC010000393.1 GCA_013140885.1 Deltaproteobacteria bacterium
CCGTTCCACGGGGATAGAGACCCTGCCCACGGGAGCGCGCTTCAAGGCGAAATACTCCGCCGCTTTGTCTGGCTGGTCGGCCCGTCGTTTCGGCCCGCCTCGCAGCCACTTTTTGACCAGTACCTCTGGCGGCTTCGGCGGCTCCGCAAGGCGCGCTAGCGCGAGGTTACCGTCACTATCGGCGTTCCCGACGACTCCGGAATCATCAGCCAACAGCCTCGGCGTTTCCTCTCGCCTCGGGGCTTCCCGCAGACTCAGGCAGCCCGCTACCCCCGTCAGAACAAACAGCCAGCCAGCAAGCATGCCAAGCCAAAATCGTCGATGGGACTGGAGCTGTTTCATGTGCTCTCTCCTTAAGACTTGGGTTCGGGTTCACGGTCAGGGCAGCTCAATGATCCCTTAATGATCACGGGGTCAAGCGGTACACATCGCGGCTCAGCCTTGTGAAAAATCTCCCACGTATTCAATGGCCACATTCTTCCCTTGAACGACAAAGACGCCCCAGCGGGGCGTCTCTACAGATCGGACAGCAGTGCCGCTACGGTCGCACCTCGTAGTACGCATTGAGGGGATTCTCGAAGTCATGCCGCTGAAACCACGTGAACCCAGCCTCCGCCGTCATCTTGCGGGCAACGGACTCGTTGAATCCCAACGTCCCTAAGCCCGCGCCCCCTGGCTCGGACAGTGCGGACGACATACAGCCCATGACCGAAAACGCATACATCAGAGCGGTCATGGGATTCTTCTGCAAATTTTCCTCGAACGTGGGCGCGCTCTTGGGATCGGCGATGAACCAGGTGCCGCTGGGCTTGATCGCGGCGCGGATGGCACGAATCGCTTCCATGGGATGCGTCATGTCGTGGATACAGTCAAAGGTCGTGATGAAGTCAAAACTGCTATCGGCTGGCAAACGATCAACCGCGGCATCGTGAAAGGTGACATTGGTCACTCCGGCGGCGGCCCGGTTCGCTTCGGCTCGTGTGAGCGCGTGCTTGGAGATGTCGTAGCCGTGGAACTGTGAGTGAGGAAACGCCTTGGCCATTTCGAGCAGCGCCTTCCCGGCCCCACAGCCAATATCGGCGGCTTTCGCGCCAGCACCGAGCTTCTCCACCAGTCCCTCTAGCTTGGGTAGCACTTGTTGCACGAGGGCGAAGCGATACCAGTTGCCAAAGACCCGCTCGATGCCAACCGCGCCCTTCGGTCCGCGCGCGTCATAGTTTAGGCCAATCCCGGTCTTGAAGGATTGCGGCAACCGTTCCACCACCGCCATGCGTTGGGGTAAGTCGCTAAAAATGCCGACCGCGAGTTTCGGACTGTCCGGGTCGGCCAGGAACATGCCAGCCTCCACTGATAGCTCAAAACGTCCGTCTCCCACATACTCAATGATGCCAGCCGCGGCTTGGCCGCGCAGCCACTCGCGGATCCAGCGTTCATGCAGCTCGGTCTTGGCGGCCAATTCCTCGCTGGTCAGCGGTCCGGCCTGGTGCATGGAGCGATAGAGCCCCAGGGTATCGCCGAGATAAATCATCGCCGAGACGCCCATGCCTTTCAGGTAGCCAAAAATGCGCTCGCCACTGGCTTTGACTTTCGCCGGATCAATCGGACGTGTTTCCGTCGCCATGTTGTTCTCCAATCTTTCTATTTGTTATGTGGTTGCGGCAAAGGGAGGTTATTTGATCCCCCTCACCCTAGCCCTCTCCCAGCCGGGAGAGGGCACCTGAGAGCGTCATGACCACGATGACCCAACTTGAACGTCAAAAAGCACCAATCTTTCAATTTTTGCCTTTTGATTTTCTTCCCTTGCTACATCCCACTAATCAACTCAAGAATCGTCCCATCCGGGTCCTTGAAGCACACCACGCCGATCTTCGCGCCGCCGGGGCCGTCGATCTTCTTCAGCGGGGCCACAAACTCCACCTTCTTGGCTTTCAACTCTTCGTAGGTCTTGTCGATGTCGTCCACGGTAAAGGCGATCCGGCAGATACCAACATTGTTCAGGGTTGGATACGGCTGCCCTTGGGTTGGAGGATCAAGGAACTGCACGAGATCAAGCACGGGCGCATTGGCGTCGTTGCCTAAGCGCATGAACACCCCGCGCAATTTTTTCGCCTTGAGTCCCAACGCATCGCCCACGCTGGGATCATCCAGCGTGAAATCGCTCACCTTGTTGAATCCAATATCCTGATAGAAGCGAATCGAGCGCTCCATATCTCGCACACACACGTTGACGTGAAAAAGTCGCTGTAACATGGAAGTTCTCCTCTCAACTGTTTGACGATTCCCTGAAATGAATACCCCGTTTCTAAGTAGCCTGGATAAAGCGGAGCGGAATCCAGGTTCCGCGCAGGACACCCCGGATTCCGCTCCGCTCCATCCGGGCTACAGGGGAGAATTTTTCCTGGAAATCGTTCTTGGCCAAATGAGTAGGGGCACGGCGCACCGTACCCCTACTGGCTACTGACGACTGGCTGCTGACGACTTTTCCTACGCTTGTCCCGACCGCAGCACTTGTCCGGGCATCGAGCCGGTATGCTTGCCACCATCGAACAACACCGAGCCATTGACCACCGTGTAACGCACGCCTTGGGCGGGCATCACGAGGCGTTTTCCTCCACCCGGTAGATCGTTGACCATCTCCCCACGTTTCTTCGACCCAACGGTCTTGAGATCAAAGATCGCGAAGTCCG
>JABFSC010000273.1 GCA_013140885.1 Deltaproteobacteria bacterium
GTAAATAAATGCAAGGAAGGAGCATCTTTTCATTTTCTTCATGACTGGACGTATGACCGAAACTCCGGAGGTGTTAAGTCCGGCGTCATTTTTCTAAAGGGAGAGTTTTCTTTTCTTCCTACGTACAAAGAGGGAGTTTCTATGTTTCGTGCACCTTTGTTAATTGCGATGATGGTCAGTAGCCTGTTTGCCCTGGCGACTCCGGTTGTCGCTGGCATTCTGGGCGGAGGGGAAATGACCACGCTAGAAGTCACTCCGCCGAATCCGACTGAAGATGATCTCGTTACCCTCAAACTCTCCGGGAATTGGTGGAATACCTGTGTTCCTCGATACCCTGCCGTGTCAGTTGTTGGCAATGTGATTCAAATTACTACGGCTGGTGCGCCTCCCAATGCTTCTTGTCCAGTGGTGTGTGGGCAAGCCATTACACCGTGGACTTTGCCTGTGCCTGTCGGGTTGCTCCCTGCTGGCTCTTATGAGGTGGCCATGACCTATACGCTATGTGGAGCCCAAGAGTCCGTTCTTGTACATCCCTCTACTTTCGCAGTTCAACCGGATGAGCTTGTGCTTGATCACTTCAAGTGTTACCGCGTGGATTTGGAAGACCCACGGCCGGGAGAGTTTAGCGGACAACATAAAGTAACGTTGGATGACCAGTTTGAGCAAGAGCTTGGTGCGACGGTGCGACGACCAGAGATGCTGTGTAACCCAGTGAGCAAGAATGGTGAGGAGATCCAGAACCCGGATGCACATCTAGTATGCTACAAGACGACACCGCCCACTCAGCAGCCGCCGTTCGAGAAGCGCGAGGTTATCGTCAACAATCAATTTGGACAGCAAACGTTACGCGTCAAAAATCGTGACAACTTGATATGCGTGCCTTCGCAGCAAGTCGAAGCGTTACAATGCGGCGGCATTACCGGGCAACAATGTGCAAGCACAGAAGTCTGCGACCTGCGGGATGCAACCTGTGCTGTCGTTGATTTGGCTGGCGTCTGTGTGCCTCGACCGGAAGTTTGTACGACAGAAGTTACTCCTGTCTGTGGCTGTGACGGGGTGACATATCCTAACAACTGCGAACGCATCAAAGCCAGCGTGACCCTGGCGCATCCGGGGAGATGTTAGTGCATTTCTTGTAGATTTTTAGGAAATGTCATTCCAACCATTGTGAAGAATCTTCTTTTGTACTACTTTGTCAGAGTCCTAAATCTGCGATAACCTACGAGAATGAGCCTTATTATTAGCAACATGAAGCAAGAGCGGTTGCCTCAGGCACCGCATACACCGCTGCCAGAGTTGGCCGAGTTTTTGGCTCCACTGCGGGTGCATTTTACTCAAGCGCCGAGTGCCGAGACCCTGCGTCAGTACCTCACCGGCTTGCTCAGCGAGCATCCCAACAAAAACTGTGACACCTTGGCGGAGATCGTGCCCGAGACCAATGAGCAACAGTTCAATTATTTGCTGACGGACATGGTCTGGGATGAGACCGCCCTCAACCACCAGCGGATCGCCCAGATGCGGACGCTGCCCAGCGAAGGGGATGGGGTGCTCATCTTTGATGATACGGGGTTTGAGAAGCAGGGGCGGCATTCGGTCGGGGTGGTGCACCAGTATACGGGGACGGCAGGCAAACTGACCAACTGTCAGGTCACGGTGAATTGTCATTACGCCGAGCGCACGTTGGCGTGGCCGGTGGCCACGCGGCTGTATCTGCCGCAGACGTGGGCGGAGGATGCCGGGCGGCGTAAGCAGGCGCATGTGCCGAAGGACATCCCCTTTCAGACCAAAGCCGAGATCGCCCTGGCGCTGCTGGATGAAGCCAATGCCTGTGGGGTGGAGCATGCGTGCGTCACCGGTGATGCGGATTACGGGGACAATCCCCATTTCCTCAACGGCCTGGAGGACCGCCAGGAACGCCACGTGGTCGCCGTGCGGGCCAATTTCAGCGTGACGCTCGGCCGGGGGCCGACTAGCTCCGTGCTCCGGGCTGACGACGTACTGGCCACGCAGCCGCTCCAGGACTGGCACACAATCACCTGGAGCGCAGGGGCTAAAGGCTGGTGGCGGGCGAAGTTTCTGGCGCTACGCGGCTGGCGGGTGGATGGTGAGGGCACCCGCCATGTCGGGTGGTTGATGGGGCAACGCCCCGGACGGGGTCAGCACGGGGACTGGAAATATTTCTGGAGTGACTTCCCCGCCGACACCCCCCTGGCCGTGCTGGTCGAGTATGCCCATCGCCGCCACTGGGTGGAGCAGTATCATGAGGAAGCCAAAACGGAGCTGGGCTGGGATCAATATCAGGGACGGCGCTGGGACGGTTTTCATCGCCACGCCATCACGGTGATGCTGAGCTACAGTTTTCTGGTCTGGCTGGAGTGGCGGGAGCGGGAGCAGCGCAAGATGAGCGGGCGGCCGCGGGCCGCTTTTTCCCCCTCGCCCGGACCGTCGCCGCATGCCGCTCCCAGAGGTCCATCGCCGGGTGAGCGAGTGGCTGCGGTGTGCGGCCATCCGCGAATTGATCGAATTGGAGCTCATTGAGTGGTACTGCTCACGCAAACTCTAACTTTGACAAAGTAGTACTAACGTAAAAATAGTCAACATCTCGCCATCGTAGCGCCACACTTCCGGGATGCGCATCGCCGCAAATATGGAAAATTTGTTCAGTGATGGACTGGTGATATC
>JABFSC010000104.1 GCA_013140885.1 Deltaproteobacteria bacterium
CGCACCATCAGCTTGCGCTGATCGCACGTCCTGGTAGCGTACCAGTGGTAGAACACTGGGTTATGGCTGAATCTCTTCCGCATAACAAATACCGATACGACTTCGTGTCGCAACCCCCACAGACCCGTACGTGAGCGATTCGCTCATACGGTTCCTCAGTCACCAAAGGACTACTCTCCCTCTGGCGCATACCTGGTGCTACCCTGCCCGTGGCTGAGGCCACCGGCTCTGCACTTCGCTGGAATTGCGTGGTGATGGTTAGTGAGCTCGAAGTCTCTCCCATCTCTCCTCCCAGTCGAACGGTATGCCTGGCGTCGCCTTCCCTCCCGTGGGTCGCTTGGGTCTCACTTCCCCACCTTCCTCGGTACTATGCTCCGCTAAGACTGCCCGCTGTCCGTTTCGGGTCGCTTCGCTTCCGCTCGCTTCCCAATACCTTGTCAGCTTCCTCACTTTGTGTTCCTTGCGGCTCGTTCATGGCTGGAAGCTCACCATCAACGCCAGGGCTCTTGGTCAACCGGTACCCCTCCTCTTCCGGTTCTCATAACAAGGAGACCGTCGGCTCTCCCAAGTTCCCGAGTTTCCCTTCTGACGACATGCTCCGCTCTCCTCAGACCCCGGTGGTATCCTGCCATCTCGCCGTATCGCTGACAGGATTGCTGCCTTCCACTCGCGCCAGAGTGTCGGCGTTCTCCCCGTCAACGGGGATTATCCTATGGACCACAACTATACTCATTTCGGAGCTCAATAACGCAGCCTGTCGTCTCACTACCCCCGGCTCCGTACCACCCCTTGCAGGGCAGCACGCGGGCTCGCTACTGAGCTGCTGGCTAAGCGTTGCTCAGGTGGGACTGGAGTCCTCAGACTCGCACCCACTGGGAAACAGTGACCTATTTCCTGAAGTTCTCCTCCATTCCCTAGATCTCGGGCTTCGCTTGGCGCGAGGCGCGCCGGGTTAGCGCGCCTTTTTCCTTGCGTTGAGAGTTTCAATAACCTGCGCATCGGTCATGGTGCAAAAGGCGTTCTTGGTAGCCTGAGCCAAAGATAAGAGGACTAGCGTTGCGATACCAATCGCCATTGGCTCATTAACCCCAAGTTTGGTCATGATCGCTGTGGCTAAGGAAACACCTAACGCTTTCGGATAAGCCTTGTAATCACTCAGGCTGACTAGCCCCGTCTTCTTACGCGCACGCTCTTCACATACTAGAACACGAACTTCCTTGAGTATCTCCTTGAGGAACTTCAAGCCCCATTCAAATGCCTCGTTTGGAATTCCGAGCCTGTAAGACCGATCAGGGGTCGATTCCACAAGAACTTGCTGCCTCGCCACAAAGTCCGGTTTTGTGGTTATGACACCAAGAAATTCGACAAGAGCCCGATCTCCAAAAATATCGAGAGACTCCCATCTATAATGTTCAACTGTGCTGCCGATCCATCTTTCTTCCGGCAACGCAGAGTTTTGGAGTTCATACGCAACAGACGGAATTAGCAGGTTTTCGTCGCCTTCAACCCGAATTCGCATAGTTCCCCCGAGACATTGAGCGCTAACGTTCCCAGTCACCGTTTGCCGCCCGAACCTTAACCTTTCAAGTTTCTCCTGAACCGCAAGCGGGCGGCAATACGGTGCAGTGGGTTGGTTAGCCCTCGTCACCCTATGGCTTATGCCGAGTTCTCCCGTGGCTGAACATCAAGAAGCAGAATGTAGCGAACGAAAACCTCGCAGGTCTCCACTGGCTCAGCCCAAGAACCACCTAGCCCAGAATTGATGAAGGCCAGTCCTGCATTTGCAAGATTCTGTTGTACCCGTCGGCCTTGAATGCGGCCCTTGAGGAGAAACTCAGGGATTAGGCGCAGGTCCACCAAGATCAACCGGTCGATAGCGAAGCAAAGCCGTTCAAGGTCTTGCTTTCCGATGTCGCCGTGTGCGTATGCACGAAAAGCCCTTCCTATAAGCTGCGCCTTCGATAGCTCGTCTAAACGGTCTATCAGATGGAGAAGTCGTTCTCCAACTTTCTCCTCAAAATCTGACTCTTCCTCAAGCCGCTTCACCATATGAATTCGTTCTTCCAACGACACTTCACGGAGTTCCAGTAGAAAGCGGCAAAGCTTCTTAGCAAAGAAATACTCTCGGATGTTCTTTCCAGATTCGATGATGGCCTTGATAGTCTTCACAATAGGGATTTCGCGAATGAGGTCGTTAGTGATGGGACCGTCAATAACCTGCTCGATCAGATCCTCCGAGAGGTCTCGCAGAGTGCCCTCAGAGAGACTGGCAATTAGATTTTTTTCTGAAAGATTCATTGGGATTGATCCATAGGGGGCTAACTTTCAATTGAACGTCACAGGTTGTTTATACTCATAGCAACACGTTGCCTTTTGTAGAAACAAGTTTCCACATCTGTAAACCGCGAAGCTTCCACATCTACAAACTCGCAGGTTGCTACGTATAGAAACTTTATAAACGTGGCTCCCGGCCTGTCTATAAACCTGCCACACCAATTGTGTCAATGATTAGGGATGGACAAGCCGAGCGTCAGGAGGTGTGCGCAGCGCCTTCGCTACACCTTCTCCCGTGCCCTCCGTTGTCTCCCTTGTGCTCGGCGCGGAACTTCCACGACGGTGAGGGACATGGGAACCCCGTCCTCATTCCTTCGATGAGTGTCACCCGCTAGCACGCCCGTCATC
>JABFSC010000371.1 GCA_013140885.1 Deltaproteobacteria bacterium
CGCCAACCTCCGCCGCGGGCTCTTCGCGCGGCACGGAGTCCAGCAGCAGCCAGACCCGCGACAGCTCAGCGAGTTCAGTGGCGCAGGGGGCACAGGTGGTGACATGATGCGCCAAGCGTTGGGCGTGGTCCGGCGGGAGCAGTCCGGCCAGATATTCGGGCGCCTCGGTTTGCCAATCGGGATGAGTCAACATAACGATCCTTTCTCATGTAAAGCGGCTTGCAACGCCTTTAACGCGCGAAACGCGCGCACTTTGGCCGCCGAGACCGAACAGCCCAGCACCTCGGCGATTTGCGCGAACCGCAGTCCCTCGAACTTGTGTAACACCAAGACCTCGCGGGCCTCGGGTGAAAGTGCCAGCAACGCGTGTTGTACCCGCGCGGCCGTCTGTTTGTGCTCAAGGAGCGCTTCCGGTGTCGGAGCATCAGGATCGCCCATCTCCGCCGCAGTGACCGGCTCTTCCTCGTGGGACGCGGGAGTGATGCGCTCGTGGCGCTTCGCCACGGAGTGTTTCGCCCAAACGTCGCGGACCAGATTACGGGCGATGGTGTACACCCAAGTGGAAAACTGCGCCTGCGGTCGATACCCCGCGCGTGCCCGATGGATTCGCATGAAAAGCGTTTGCAACACATCCTCGGCTTGCGCCGCATCTCCCAAGAGATGGCGCAGGTATTGATAAAGCCGGGTCTTGTACCGGCTGAACAACTCCTCGAAGGCATTCACATCTCCGGCCTGATACGCCAGCATCAGTTCCTCGTCCGTGGGTCGTTGCTCCGACATGATCCTCCGTTACGGGATTCTTCCTGTAGTAAACTGTCGATCGCGGAAACGGTTACAGCGAGGCGGCGCGGGCGCGTGTAACCGTCGGGGGCGTCAGCCGTTTAATACGGTAACGAACTTCGGGAGGTATGACGATATGGTGAACAGTTTTCAGAGCGCTCTTGTTGTGTTGGTTCTCGCGTCAGGATTGCTACTCTGGGGATCTGCCCTGCCCCCTGATGAGGGCGTGGCGCGTGAATACGTGGTGAGTCCCGCTCTTGCCAGGGGGCTCGGTGTCATCGGGGTGATCGGCAGTATGGTGCTCTTCCTTCTTGACGCGGCTCGTCTCGGTCGGGTGCGCACGCCACACGAGGAGCAGCCTGGACAGGGCAAATGAGAAAAACCCAAACCATGCGCCTGCTCACGGTTGAGATTGGCATTGGTTGCCGTGTCATTTCATCCCGCGCGCAGTATGAAGGTCCCGCCCTTACATCAACCAACGAACTTCGGGAGGTATTATGTTGAACCATTTTTGGATTACCGTAAGTATTCTCATGGCCGGAATCGGATTGCTGACGTGGAGTGTAGCCCTTGGTGCCACGCCGACGAGTGAGGGCGGCGTGTGGACGAAGACCCTTTTCGACAGTTTGAGAGTGGTCGTCCTGCTCGTGGGCATGGTGCTGTTCGTGCTCTGCACCCGTCACAACGGCGGAAAAAAGACCCTCCGGTGAGCGGACTCCATGTTGCCCCTGAAACGCGAATACTACGACCCAGCCGGAGCATTGTGGAAGGTGGAAACGTTCGAGAAGATCACGGTGATTGATGGGATTCCCACCCTACTCCTGGTGCGCATGGCCGACGTTCGCGCGGGCTTCACGTCGGAATTACGCGTGAGCGAGGTGCGCTACAATACGGACCTTCCAGACAGCCTCTTTGATCCCACCCAGCTCGCGGGCGCCGCCGATGCCGACGTGTGGCGGAACCTCGGTTTCCGTAGCGCCGCCACCGCGCAATCCGTGGCGACACCATAAGCGGGGTGGGGGAAGCGTCGATCTTACCATCAGAGCGCACACTCACACGGAGGATATATGCCAGACAGAAATGCTCATAATCCGTGGGGCATCGTCTTAGCGGGCGGCGAAGGCACACGCGTGCGTGAGTTTCTTGCCCAACTCTGTGGCGGACGTGGTATTAAACAATTCTGCGCGGTCACTGGTCGCCGCTCGATGTTGGAACACACCCTGGCACGCGTCGAGCGCCTGATCCCGCGGACGCGCGTGCTTGTCATCGTCAGTGCACGGCATCGCGCGGAGGCCACGCCACAACTGGCGGACTGGCCCCACGAGAATGTGATTTTTCAACCCGACAATCGCGATACGGCTCCTGGGATTCTGCTGCCGCTCGCGCATATCGACTCGCGCGACTCGTTTGCCACCGTGGCGGTGTTTCCTGCTGACCATTTTGTTCTGGATGCCACACGGTTCATGGCGAACGTCGAGATGGCGGTGACCGAAACCCAGCAATTTCCGGATGCGCTGACCCTGCTGGGGATGACCCCCAGCGGGATCGAGGACGGCTATGGATGGATTGAACCCGGCGCCCCGGAGGATGGCCGTGCCACGCGATCAGTGACCCGCTTTTGGGAGAAACCCGCGCCTATGCAAGCACAGGCGCTGCTGCGACGCGGGGCGTTGTGGAACAGCTTTGTCGGAGTTGCAACCGCCACGACGCTCTGGGAAATGACGCGCCTCGCGGCCCCTGACCTCTTCGAGGATTTCAGATGTATTCGGCGGGCGGTGGGCTCTCCACATGCCCAAGACATCACGGAGCGGAGGTATCGCGCCATGCGGAAGGTCAATTTCTCCACGGAGATTTGTCAGCCGTTAGCGGCACGACTGCGTGTGTTGCCAACACCGGATGTGGGGTGGGCTGATTGGGGGAGCGTGGAGCGGATTTGCGCCTCCCTCCAACAAATTGGCAAACTTGAGGAATGTCTGGCCCGACGCCACCACCGCACGGGAACGTCCGCCACCGGGGATCTCTTAGGTGATTTCTAGAAAAAATTATCCCAGGTAGCCTGGATTCCGCTTCGCTTCATCCAGGCTACCCAGAAACGGGATATTCTTTTCGAGAAGTCTCCTTGGCGCGAGCGCGGGCATCCACACACCCGCGACCGGGAAAAGAGCCGCCCCTCGGGTCCGAAAGAAGTCACGACGTTTGTTCCTTATTGGGCGCTGCCGTCTGGAAAGAGACCAATTCCTTGGTCGCCAGGATGTGGCCGGTTTTCAACTCAGCCATCACTCTTTTGACCATGCCAATGCCCGGCGCATACCACTCATAATAGTTATAGCTTTCACCGGGAGTTCGTGTGACGGCTCCTTCGATTATGACGCAATCCTGATATTCCCTCCCCTGGACCGTGACACTGACGCGCTTGCGGGGATTGATATGATACTCGATATCGACCGTTGTCGTTTTTCCCCAATGGTCAACGTCCACCGGGTTCCAGTCGCTCCCGTCCAAATGTCGCCACAAGGGGAGCACCGGCGCGACGGCCTCACCAAAGGTGTCAGTGGCAATAAGGCGCGTCCGTTGCCGGTCGGCATACACGTGCGAGGGGTCGCGGACGAGAAACCCGTCACGTGCGTAGTACAGCACTGGTGTCGTTTTCGGGACATCCGCAGCTGTCGCTGGGAGATGTGTTTCCTCGAAGAGGAGCACCTGCTGATTGAGCGCGGGCAGGAAGTGGTACCCCTGGACCCGCACATGGAGTTCCCCTCCCTGCGGATACCGCGGACCTGAGAGCGCATACACCCACCGTGACCCTGGCACGTGGGGGAACAACGGAGCCAGAGCCGTTACGTTTCCCTCTTTCCCTTCCTTGTCGTCGTGGTGATCCGCGAGCCCGAACGAAGAAAGACCAACCAAAAGAGTGCCGCACAAAAGAAGCGCGGCCCATAGCATACGTGTCATGTTCCCTCCTTGAGGTGATTTCCACCCTGACCCCGTAGCAAACGGACTTCTTGTTCGATGGTTACAGGTGACTTCCTCGCCTCGGCCCTGCGGTGACCGATGGTCGGCGCGGGGGCCTGTAACCGTCGGGCGCGTCAGCCGTTTAATACGACAACGAACTCGGTCGGGTGCTCCCCGTGGCGCACTGCCGACACGAGAGCAGAGGAGGAAGGCACCACCATGAAAAACCTGATCGTCCGTGACTGGATGTGTCCCAACGTCATCACGATTAACCAGGAGCTGCGTATCGAACGGGCCTGGGAAGTGATGACGCGTCGGGGAATCCGCCACCTGCCCGTGGTGAAGAATGCAAGGCTGGTTGGCATCGTTACCGAACGCGATCTCAAACGCGCGCTCTTTCCCGCCACGCCACTGGCCTGGATACCGCACTGCGGGAAACCACACGCGACCGGGGCTCCTCAAGACCTACCGGTCGAAGCGATCATGACGAAAGCGGTACTCACCGTGACCCCCACGGACCCGCTGCTCACCGCCGTCATGTGCATGGTGACCAAAAAAATTGGCTCCCTGCCCGTGGTGAACGATGCCTATGGGTTAGTGGGCATCGTGACGGACACCGATCTCCTCAAGGCGCTGGTGTTTCTTCTGAGCCAGGAGCCGAACCCAAGCGAGCCCGCCGCCGCGTACCACGCGGCGGCCGCCTACGGGCGGTTACACACCGAAACGTCCGCGCACGAATTGTCAGCGTGAAAAGGAGACAGACAATGAGCACCATCATCGGAATTTTTCGCGTCCCCGCCACCGCCGAGGCCGCGGTCAACGCGTTACGCGCGCGCGGGCTCTCGAACGACCAACTGTTGTTCCTCACCCCGCGGTCCATGACCGATCTCCAAGCGACAACCCTTCCTGGACTAGAGCCACAAGGCGCGTGTGGCGCCACGACGGGACAGGTGGTGGGTGCCATCACCGGGTTTGGTGGTGGCACCTTGAGTGGAGCGGTGGCGCTCCTGCTGATTCCGGAAGTGGGCCTGATTTTCGCCATTGGCGCACTCGCCTTCGGTGGGTTGTTGGGAACCGTGTTTGGTGCCGCGGCGGGGAATGCCGTCGAAAAAACGATGGCCACCGCGACGACGTATGAAGACATGCTGGTGTGTAAACACATCCTCAGACAGGGAGGCAATCTCCTGATTGTTGACCCCAGCAACGACACTAAGGCGGAGACCGCCACGCAGGTATTCGCCGAGTTTGGCGCGGAGCACCTCGATACCGTCCGCGCGCACTGGCAGGACGCCCTCCGTCGGAGCGAAGCCGTGGCTGTTGGTCGCCCGCTCGACGGATTTACAGCGGAAGAAATATCGTATCTGTGGGGCCGAGAGGCCGCGCGTGATCCCCGCACACGCGGGAAATCATACGAAGAGGCCGCGGTGCTCGTCCAGAAGCACGAGCTGGCCGCGTATCACAGCGAGCCGTTCCGACACGGCTATGAGTCGGCTTTGGCCCTTCAACCGGACAGCTATGAGGAACAACCCCCGACAGCGGTGAATCTTTGGGGGACGGGAGGAGCGCCGCGCCCCCACGACCATGAAGCGCGGGTGTGAGTGCCTCAGCGCTCCACCAGGCAAGAGCACCCAGAGGCGAGGACGCAAGGAGAGAAAAGGAAGCACCCAATGCGAGAATTCAAGCGCATCATTGTCGGCTATGACTCGCGAGCAAGTAGCGAGGACGCCTTACAGTCAGCTCTGCGGCTGGCGCAAGATACTGACGCAGCCCTAAAGCTCGTCCACGTGGTGGAATCCTATCCCTTGTATCAACGTGTGACTCAACCGTCGCTGACGCTCACGGCCTTGGAGGATCGGGTGGAAAAGGCTGGCCACATACTCGAAGCACGCCTGCGCCAGCCCGATGTGGACGCCCTGCGCGCCGAGTATGAAATTCGCACGGGCAAACCCTTTGTGGAACTCATCCTCGCCGAGCGCGCGTGGCGCGCGGACCTGCTCGTTGTCGGTGGCACTGCGGTGGGGAGTGAACGCCTGTTAGGCAGCACGAGCGTACGGCTGGTCCGCAAAGCCGCCGCGCCGGTGTTGGTGGCCAAGACCCCCTGGACACCCACGCCCAAGACCTTCTTGGTGCCGACCGACTTCTCGGATGCCTCACGAGAAGCCGCCGAGGTCGCGTTTCTCCTCGCCCGCCAATGCCAAGGGCGGCTGAAGTTTCTTCATGTCGTCGAGATCCCCCAGATGTATGCCGGAGAGCCCCTGCCCCTGTCGCCGCTCTCCGCCTACGAGCTTGAGAGCGAATGGGAGACCTTTCTCGCGAGTGTGCCGCAAGACGACAGGGTGCCAACGGATTTTGGCACGGTGGCCGGGCGGGCGGCGACCGCCATCGTGCAGGAAGCCCACGACAGTCAGCCCGATGTCATTGTGATGGGGACGCATGGGGCCACACGGCTCGCGTACATGCTGATCGGCAGCGTGGCGGAAGAAGTGGTGCAGTACGCGCCGGGTTCCGTCCTGACGGTACGACCGCGGGCGTTTCAACCAGAATTATTATGACGCATGCCTCAGGAATGCTGTTACTGGGGCCTGCACAGAAAGGAGGTTCGTATGTTTCGGCGATTCTCGAGTCGGTATCAGGACTTTGCGTTGCCGCTGTTGCGCATCGTGACCGGAGTGTTGTTCCTGCAACACGGCATGCAGAAGCTGTTTGGGTGGTTCGGCGGGTTCGGGAGCACCCCAGGGGCGACCGCGCCGCTGTTCTCGCTCATGGGCGTGGCGGGCCTGCTCGAGGTCGTCGGGGGGCTGGCCATTGTGGTGGGCGCGTTCACCCACGTGGTGGCATTTGTCCTGTCGGGCATGATGGCCGTGGCGTATTTCATGGCGCATGCGCCGAGAGGATTCTGGCCCATTCAGAATGAAGGAGAACTGGCCGTGCTCTATGCGTTTATTTTTCTCTATTTGGCGACCGCTGGGGGAGGACGGTGGAGTCTCGATAGGCTCCAGCACCAGGACGATTGGGAGGAAGAACGCCCACCCAAATCTTATGATGCGCCTCCCACTCGTCGCGCGGCCTAAAGACTCCACAAGGCGCGGGCAATCACGCCTTGTGGAGATACGGAAAAACAACTTGGAAGAAAGGAGGAGTTGTTATGCCAAACAATACCTATGTCATCACCGAGATCGTTGGGGTGTCGGCCACTTCGATCTCCGACGCGATCTACAACGCCGTCGCGCGAGCCAACCAGACGCTCAAGGCGCTGGACTGGTTTGAAGTGCGCGAGGTGCGCGGCACCATCGTCAAAGGCACGGTGGGACAATATCAAGTGACGCTCGCCGCTGGGTTTCGCTACCTGACGGACGACGAGATGCGCGCGTGGGTCAAAAACTAACCACCACACTCATGGAGGGATACGATCATGGCGGAAGTGACATACAAAATCATTGAACTGGTGGGCGTCTCCCCGACGTCCGAGGAAGAGGCGATTCAGAACGCCGTGGCTCGCGCGAGCCAAACGCTCGACAACCTCGACTGGTTCGAGGTCGTGGAAATGCGCGGGCTTATCGAACATGGCCTCGTCAAGCAATTTCAGGTCAAGCTCAAGGTTGGCTTCCGGTTACTCGGTTGAAGAAAGGAGACTACGCACATGGCACGAGAACAAGTCGTTCATCAACTCAACATGGCGTTACAGAACGAATACAAGTCGGTCTTTCAGTATCTCCAGAACTCCTACATGGTCAAAGGCATCCGGCGACCCTCTCTGGTCAGTTGGCTGCGCTCCCAAGCCCAGCGGGAAATGGCCGACGCGATTAAACTCGCCGATAAGATCGTTGCCTTGGGAGGCATCCCGATCACGACGGTCCCGGAGATTACGCACTTCACGAAATCGACGGATATTCTGCGAGAAAGTTTACGGCTCGAAGAAAGTACCGTGCACACCTACCAGGAGTGCATCGAGATGGCCGCGCGACAAGACGATACCTCGCTGCGGCTCTTGCTGGAGGAATTGCTCACCGAAGCGGAACAAGACGTGGAAGAATTACGCAAAATGGTGGACGAAGAGTAAGACGCCAACGACATGACGTGAGCCGGTCGCCGCCCACTACAGCGGTTTCCAGTTGTCTGAAAAGACGGCCTTCAGGTTCCCTCTCCCGGATGGGAGAGGGAGAGGGTGAGGGGGACCGACGATAGTTTCTTCACTCGCATGAGAACCGCTGTAAGCAAGGGAAGCTGGGATGACCAACGGGAATCTCAGCGTGGTGCGCACGGCGTGGTGGGCGAATCATTATTCGCCCCCTACTCCGCTCATTGCCACCCGACTCTGTCCTGACGGGCGGAGACCAACACCGGCACGAGGCGGAACAACCGTCGCACCCCGCCACGCCAGAACCCCGCTCCGCGATCCCCAATTTTCCTCATCCCAGCCCCTATCTCCCTCGTGAGTCCGCATTGCACTTTGCACGAGCCGCCGCCATTCTTCTCGCAAGAACGAGAACGCCCCGGTGGCCTTCGCTCGCTAAGTGCCTGATCTTGCTCGCCCTGTATCCGCGGTGTTTGTGGCATGCGCTATGCGTTCCGTGAAACCGCAAGCGTGCATCAAAGCGCGCACCGATAAGGAGGTGTCATGGTGGAAGACCTGGGAATGATCGCTCTCAGCATGGGCTTTTTCGCCTCGCGTGGTTGTACGTCGCGGCGTGCGCACGCGTATAGGAGGGACGTCATGAGTTTCGATTATGTGGATTGTTTTCCCTCTCGTTGTAACCACCAGTTGTCTCAGCCGTTTA